>JABRVX010000048.1 GCA_039961735.1 Fimbriimonadia bacterium | reverse complement strand
GTAGAGTCGATCAGTTTGGGTGCTGCGCAGGACGTAGACGAAGAAGGGCATACCTCGGTTTCAGCAGTGGTGGAGCCAACGGGATTCGAACCCGTGGCCTCTTCCATGCCATGGAAGCGCTCTCCCAGCTGAGCTATGGCCCCACCGCGAAGCAACAGTATTGTACCGCCATTCCCATTCTCGGTCAACCGAAACCCAGGTTCACCGTGCTACCGGGCCGGCAGGCACCCCCGCCACGGGCGCCCGCATCACGTTCATCGAATACACCCCCCCGACCGGGATGGGGGCGGCGACATACACGAACCGCGAATCGGAGCATACCGCGATGAAGTCGCTGTGGTACGGCCCCCGGATCAGATGCGGCGTCGTCACGGGCACCGTCGGCGAAAAGCTCTTCCCGCCATCCGCGGACAGCGTGTACCGTACCGACCAGTGTGTCCCCCGCCGTTCGAGCCAAACCACATGCACGCGTCCCGTCGCATCCACCTCCAACCAGGGCTGTATCTTGTACGCATCGTCCGCGTCCTCCCCGTCCGTCAGCTTCAGCGGAGCCGACCACGTCTCGCCGCCGTCCTCGGACCGCACCGCGTACACGTCACCAGCCTTGTCCGACGACCCGTCGCGGCCCTTGCCCTCGGCCCATGCGATGTGGATTGTCCCCTGTGGGTCCACGCCAATCGTGGGGAAACACTGCGCCCGGCCCCGATAGTCCAGCGGATACATCAGCACGATGTCCCTGGGCGTGTCCCACGTCTTCCCTCCGTCCGCCGAGCGGCTGTAGCGAATAGCTGGTCGCCGGCCGAACTGCAGCCATGCGGAGTGCACCTTTCCGTCCGGCGACCGCGCCAGCACTGCCGAGAGAGCGCCACGTCGGTCTCCGTCCGGGTTCGCCACCCCTTCCACCGTCTTGCCGCCATCCGCCGAGCGCGTCACGAAGATTCGGTTGCCCACGTGGTAGCTCGTGATCACCTCGTCTCCATTCACGATGTGCCACTGGCGGTCGAAGAAGTCTTTTGCGCCCTCGCGCGTGGGCACCGATAGCCGCGAAGGCTCGCCGAAGGTCACACCCCTGTCGCGTGATACCCGGAACCCGATTGCCGTGTCGGAGAAGGTGTTGTAGGCCACCCAGCTCACGGTCACGCGGCCATCGTGCCCAATCACCACCACCGGGTCGCTCTGGAACTTGTAGCCTTCATGCTCCAGCAGCGCATCCTGCGACCAGGTCTCGCCGTAGTCGTGCGAGTAGGCGTAGCGGATGCGGCTGGAACCCGACTGCCCGTCCTTCCAGGCAATGTACACGCCGCCCTTGCCGTCTGCCGCGATGGAAGGTTCGAACTGATTCCTGTCGCCCGAGTTGAGCGACACGAGCTGCCCACGGGCGAAGGTGATAACGGGGTCGGCATGCGCGGCAGACCCCAGAACGAGCGCAATACACGCAGCAGCAACCGCCGAGCGCATGGGTGCCTCCTTCGTTCCGTAGTCGGAACTACCCTTCCTGATACCCGATCTCGGTCGGAAGACGTTTCGTTGTGGTATTCCTTGTGCGCTCGCGGCTTGCGGGCCAGCGCGCCATCCCCGAGGCGCGAGAAAGGTAGCCTGATGGACATCTCCGCACCCCGAGGCACGAAGGACGCTCTACCCGACGAAGCGCGCCGTTGGCGCTTCGTGGAAGACACGTTCCGACGCCTGTGTCGACTCTACGGTTATGGCGAAATCCGAACCCCCGTTTTCGAGCACACCGAGCTATTCGTGCGCGGCGTGGGCGAAGGCACGGACATCGTGTCGAAGGAAATGTACACCTTTCTGGACAAAGGGGGGCGCAGCATTACGCTGAAGCCGGAGGGCACCGCGCCGGCCGTGCGCGCCTACGTGGAGCACCACCTGGGTGGCCAGGGAGCGGTGACCAAGCTGTTCTACGTCACACCCATCTTCCGCTACGAAAGGCCGCAAGCGGGCCGCCTGCGCCAGGCGCACCAAGTGGGACTGGAGGTGTTCGGCGCCGCCTCCCCCGCCGCCGACGCCGAGGTGATACAGCTCACGATGGCGTTCTACGAGGCGCTCGGCCTGAAGGACTTGGAGCTTCGACTCAACTCGCTAGGCGACGCCGAATGCCGACGACGCTATCGCGAGGCGCTGCTGTCGTATGCCGCGCCCTATGTCGCTTCGCTACCCGAAGACGTAGCGGAGCGCATGCGCAACAACCCCTTGCGCCTGCTGGACAGCAAGGACCCCGACTGCATCGAGGCCATGAACGGCGCGCCGAGCATCCAGGACTACCTGGAGCCCGAAAGCAGGGAACACTTCGAGGCCCTGCTGGCGCTGTTGCGAGACCTCGGAGTGGCGTGCGTGCTCGAGCCGAGGCTGGTGCGCGGGCTGGACTACTACAACCGCACGGTGTTCGAGGTGGTGAGCGGCAGCCTTGGCGCGCAGAACAGCGTGTGCGGTGGGGGGCGCTACGATGGTCTCGTAGAGCTGTGCGGCGGCCCGTCCACA
The DNA here is from genome assembly GCA_039961735.1 of Fimbriimonadia bacterium. NCBI lineage: Bacteria > Bacillati > Armatimonadota > Fimbriimonadia > Fimbriimonadia bacterium. The sequence goes on along the minus strand of JABRVX010000048.1, from coordinate 86,327 downwards.
CCTGCCGTGGGCGTGGCGATGGGCATCGAGCGGGCGCTCATGCTGCTGGACGAGACTGCCCCGATTGCGCAGGATGCGCCGGTCGCCTTCGTGGTGGCCATCGGTGCGGAGATGGGGCCGCGGGCCCTGAAGCTGGCGACGGAGCTCCGCCAGGCAGGCATCGCGACGGACCTGGACCTCGAGACCCGCAGCGCGAAGAGCCAGTTCCGCCAGGCGGATCGCTCCGGCGCGCGCTTCGCCGTGGTGCTCGGCGAGGACGAGTGGTCGCGCGATGCGGTGGTCGTGAAGGACCTCCGCGCCCAATCCCAGACCGAAGTACCGGTCTGCGACCTGGTCGCCGCCCTCAGCCGCTGACGCCTGGCCACAGACTCACGGGCAGGCTGTCCGTTCGCTGGCCCCTGGATTCCCGCCTTCGCGGGAATGACAATCACTGCGTGAGCGGCGTACTCGTTCTGTCATTCCCGCGATGGCCATTGTCATTCCCGCGAAGGCGGGAATCCAGTGTGCCACCCACCCGGCATCCGGCAGACACTCGGAGGAACAATGGCGCCGTCCATGCGCAAGCAGCCCGCCGTCTACATCATGGCAAGCCGACGCAATGGCACCCTCTACATCGGTGTCACCTCCGACATCGTCCGGAGGGTGTGGGAGCATCGCACCAATGCCGTCGAGTGCTTCACCAAGCGCTACGGTGTGCACCTGTTGGTGCACTACGAGCTGTACGACGACATCCGCGACGCGCTGGCGCGCGAGAAGCACCTGAAGAAGTGGCGCAGGGCCTGGAAGCTGAGGCTGATCGAGGAGGCTAACCACGACTGGCGTGACCTGTACGATGAGATCGCCGGCTGACTCCGGCAAGTGGTGCCTTCCCGTGACTCACCGGGTTCGCGGCCGGCGGCGGTTCACCCGCTCGTGAGTCCGACGACACCGCCCCATGACTACTGGATTCCCGCCTTCGCGGAAATGGAAATTACCAATCAAGGTCTGAATCCCTTTTCTTATTCCCTCGACGGCCATTGTCATTCCCGCGAAGGCGGGAATCCAGTATGCGGGCTACTCGCTGCGGCGAAGGCGGGAATCCAGCACCCCCCCGTCATTCCCGCGGAGGCGGGAATCCAGCCTGGGAGTGGGTCGGGGCCGTGAAAGCCTCGAAGCATTTGGGCGGAAACGACCACCACCTGCGACGTGGTATGGGTACGAGGTGACCTGCCGAGTGGCGAACCTCACGATGACGCTTAGGGACTAAGGCGCCTGCGGCTGCAGTGCGTCGGACGCGGGCCGGGGCAGGGAGCTCACTGGGCTTTCGCCGACGAGGCACGTCCGACTAGTCCGAAGCGTCCGAGGAAAGAAGAACGGGGGGGCGGTGAGTGGTGCCCCCCCCCAATCAGACTACCTAGTTGTTCATGCTCGCCACGCGGGGCGATGGCGGGGACACATCCACCACCGCCTGGCGCGGCGCAAACAGGTACACGTGCTCTGCAAGCTTTTCGACACTGCCTTCTTGGGCATAAACAACGCCTGAAAGGAAATCCACAACTGTCTGCCGAAGGCCCGGCTCCGTCTCCAGCATGTTCAGAATCTGCTGCTCGCCGTACTTCAGCCCGTCGGCCGCTTGGCGAGCATCCTCGAACGAGTTCACGTGCATCCTCACGCAGACGTTGTAGGGGTGGAGCTGATGCATCTTACCGAAACCCCGCTTCCCGTCCATAGTCGGCAGCTCGTAAGGCTCCTCTTCGTATTCGTCGTCCTCATCTTCCCGTCGGAAGAGACGCTTAACTCTACTGAGTAGTCCGCGCTCCTCGTGTTCAATGACCTCATCCATGAGTGTTCCTCCTGGTTACTGCGGCCGCGGTCCGAAGATCGCAGTTCCGATCCGAACCATCGTGGCGCCTTCCTCGACGGCCACTTCGTAATCCGATGTCATCCCCATGGAGAGAATCCGCCTCCCCTGGGGGGGCAACTGCTCGAACAGCGCGCGCATCATCCGAAACCGTGTCCGTAGTTCGGACTCCGACACGCCTGCGGCTCCCATCGTCATCAACCCGCACAGCTCGAGCCTCGGAACGCTCCCGACCTCGGCCGCCAACTCTAAAGCCTGCTCGGGCGGCACTCCGGACTTGCTGTGCTCGCGGTCTACGTTAACTTCTACCAAAACCTGAAGCTTTTTGTCAACTACTGTCAGCGCCTTGGACAGAGTAACAGCAAGTTCCAACGAGTGTAGTGACTGAAGAACTTGGAAGTGTCTGGCCACGTACTTGGCCTTGTTGGACTGCAGCACCCCGATGAAGTGCCACCGGATGTTCGGTAGGCAAGCCTCGATTTTGGTCCTCGCGTCCTGCCAATAGTTCTCGCCGAAGTCCAGAATGCCCGTTCGGTAGGCTTCGAGTATCTCGTCCGGGGTTCGAGACTTGGATGCCGCGACGATCGTTACATCGGAGGGATCGCGCCCCGCTCGCATGCACGCTGCGGCGATCCGCTCGCGAACCTGAGCGACTCGTTGCGCGATGGTGACGGCGTTCATATCTGCTCGGTTCAGTCTAGCATAGGGTTGGGCTACAATCCGGCTCGTGCGTGGGACCTATCTGAATACGGCGACGGTGCTCGTTGGTACGGCAGCGGGCCTCGGGCTGCGGGGTGTGTTGCCGGAGAGCCTTGGCAGCAACGTGCGAGACGTGATCGGTGTCGCCACCGTCGCCTTGGGCGTGCGCATGTTCCTCGAGACCAAGAGCCCGGTTGTCCCCATCGGTGCGGCGCTCGTCGGAATGTTGCTCGGCTCGTTGATCGGCGTTCAGGCAGGTCTCGACTCCCTCGGCAAGGTGTTGCAAAGCCATTTCGCCACCAACTCCGATGGCAACTTCGCCGCGGGGTTCGTCGCGGCCAGCCTGCTGTTCTGCGTCGGCCCGATGACGGTGCTGGGGTGCATCGAGGACGGGCTGACGGGCAAGTCGCCGCTCTTGTTCGTGAAGAGCATCTTCGACGGCATCTCTGCGCTGTTCTTCGCGGCGGCGTTGGGAGTCGGTGTGCTGTTCTCGGCTGCCACCGTGCTGGTCGTTCAGGGGGCGCTCACCCTGGCTGCTCGCTCGCTCTCGAAGGTCACCGCAGGAGAGGGTCGGATCGAGGAGCTGACAGCATGCGGTGGCCTGATGCTCATCGCGCTGGGCGTGCGCATCCTGGGCCTGAAGGAGATTCCAGTGGCCGATATGTTGCCCGGGCTGTTGCTTGCGCCCCTCGCCGTTGCGATGCTCGCACGGCGGCGGTGGTATCCCTAGGCTTCGAGGACGACAGCTACCACCACGGGTCGAAGCTGCGTGCGTTTGCGAAGGAATCGTCGTGTGAGGTCGCGGATTTCCGCCTGTACCGCATCCACGTCCCGGCTCTCGGCCAGGTTCAGGTTCTCGACGGCTTTGCGGACCTCTTCGGCAGCCTCTTCGAACACATCCTCATCCTCGCACGCCAGGCCACGCGCGGTGAAGTCGGGGCCCGAGACGATGGCGCCATTCTCGATGTCTATTCCGACCGACACGAACACGATACCATCCTTCGCGAGCTGCCTGCGGTCACGCGCCACGTCCTCCGATATTTCCTCGCCGCCAACGGAATCCACCAGCACTCTGCCGCACGGAATCGGCTCGCCGTGCCATGCTCCCTGGCCATCCAACACCAGCGGGATGCCTAGGTCCAGCGACAGGATGTTCTCGGGGCGATAACCCATTGCGGTCGCCATCTCTCGGTAGTGCGCTACATGGCGCGCCTCGCCGTGCACGGGAGCGACGAACTGCGGCCGCGTGAGCGCGAGCATCATCTTCAGTTCCTCGGCGCACGCATGGCCGGTTACGTGGACGGACGCGACGTGGCTGTAGATTACCTTCGCGCCGAGTGCGAACAGACGGTTGACGGTGCGCCACACGGACGCCTCGTTGCCGGGAATGGGTGTGGCGGAGATAATCACCGTGTCACCAGGCTTGATGCGCGCCTTCGGGTACTCGTCCTGCGCCATCAGAGTGAGTGCGGAGAGCGGCTCACCCTGCGCCCCGGTAGTCACGATAACGACCTGGTCGTCGGGGTAGCGGTCCACTTCCTGGATGCGAATACGAGTCTCGGGGTCGAAGTGCAGGTAGCCGTGCGCGATGCTCACGTCCACGTTCTGCTCCATGCGGCGGCCCACGATGGCCACCTTGCGCTCATAGAGCCTCGCGCAGTCCACGACCTGCTGCACGCGGTGGACATTCGACGCGAACGTGGTAACTAGGATTCGCCCGGGCGCTTCCGCAAACACTTCCTCCAGCGTGTGGCTCACGTGCGACTCCGACGGCCCCCACCCGGGCCGCTCCACGCCCGTGCAGTCGCTAAGCAGCAGCAAAACCCCTTCACGCGCGATGCGGCTTACCTTGTCGAAGTCGGTGAGTTGTCCGTCCACCGGTGTGTTATCGAACTTGAAGTCGCCGGTGTGGAACACGATCCCCGTCTCGGTGCGGATTGCCAGCGAGCAGGCTTCCGGAATGCTGTGCGTCACCCGAATCGTCTCGACACCGAAGGGGCCGATTGTCAGGTCGTCGCCTGCCTCGAAGGCCTCGATCCGCCGTTTCTTGCCCCTAAGCCTCTCCTGAATCTTGGGCTCGGTAAGCACCTTGGTGAAGCGGCTCATGTACACGGGCACGTCGAGGTCGCGGAGCAAGTAGGGAAGGGCTCCCACGTGGTCTTCGTGCCCATGCGTGATGATGATGCCGGCAATCTCTTCTCGGTTCTCCAACAAATAGGTGAAGTCCGGGATGACGATGTCCACGCCGAACATCTCGTCCGACGGAAACGCGAGTCCGCAGTCAATCACCAGAATGGAGCCGTTCTGGCGCAGTAGGAAGCAATTCTTGCCGATCTCGCCGCATCCACCTAGCGAGATGACTTCGAGTCGGCTCATCCGCTCACCGGGTCGCTAACGATGCTCGATCTCCCATTCGTAGGGGATTTCGGGGGAATCGAAGGGGATCCGCTGCTCGTCGGGGTTCTGCCGGTCGTATGGCTCTGTCGGGAAGTTGATTAGCAGCGAGGGGTCCACGCCGATAGTCTTGTAGCCGTGCGCGACGCCTTCGGGGATGATGAGCATGCACGGGTTCTGCTCGCCGAGAAAGAACTCGTTCACCTCGCCGAAGGTGGGCGATTGCGGTCTACGATCGAAACACGCAGCTTTCACCATGCCCCTCACTACGGCCCAATAGTCGGTCTGTCGCTCGTGCCAGTGCCAGGCGCGAATCACGCCGGGGTAGTTCAGGGATGCATAGCATTGACCGAACTTTTGGAAGTGCGGGTCGTCGCTGCGCAGCAGTTCCATGAGAAAGCCGCGCTCGTCGGCATTGGGCCGCAGCGGCACGGTACGAACGCCCTCGATCATCGTCACGGATTATAGCACGCGACCGACTAGCCCTCTTCGTCTTCCGGAATCGGCTCCCCGACCAACGGCCGCACGAATTTCGATATCCGTCGAGAGGCCTTCTGGGCCACCGAGTAGTCCTCGGCACTGAACGGTCGGACAACCCGTGCAAGTGCATAGAACACGACGATGAACTGTAAGGCGAGCGGCAGAACCCACAGTGAACGCCCTCCACCGAGCCAGAGCGTCGAGGCCCCTGCAAGCGCCGAGATGGCGAAGATCTTCAGCGTGTAGGCCGTGGGGAAGCGGACATCGTACACGCGCCTCACCACCGCGAACCCGAGTCCCGAAGTGATGATGAACGCGACTCCCATCGCGAGGGCGAGGGCGTTGACCGCAGCTTCCGTTCCATACGGCCGGACCAGCCACACAGCCAGCACGCTCAGCACGATGGACGCCACTCCGCCGACAACGTATTGCTTCACGACCAGTGCCACCATGCCACCCGCGCTCATCACCGTGCTGCTCGCCCCGCCACCGTACGCCCGGGCGAGTACGGTAGGCGCGGCAAGCCAGAGGAACACCGTTGCGGCAGGCAGGAAAGCCTCCCCAAACAGAAGATGGATCGCCCGTGGCGCTTGGAACATGAAGAACACCATCGTAGGCACCGCGAGCAATGTCGTAAGTCTAACGTTCAGCCGCCAAGCTAGCGCCAGCCCTTCGGTGCCCTGTCTCTCCGCCAATCGAGCGGCTGCCGCCAGTGCGGTGCCCCCAAACCCCGCAAGCATCAGTTGGTCGGCGAGCACGCGCGTGTTGAATGCAGCATTGAAAAAGCCGCGCCATGCTTCCTCGACCCCGAAAGCGCCTAACACGATGAGACCGAGCTGTTTGCCCAAAACCAGCCCTACGAGCGCATTCACCCACAGCCCGAGGCCGAAACGCACCACCGGCTTGATCTCTATGCGCTCCGGCTTCGGCAGCATGTGGCGGACGACGGGCCACGCAATGCCCAGCAGGTACACCGACATCGCGATGATGTAGGACCAAATGGCCCCCGCGATGCCGTAGCCAGCCTTGATCAGCCACACCACGAGGACCAGCTGGACGACCAGAGTGACCGCGCGCATGACGTTGTTCACTTTCACATCGAATAGCGCGATCAGCGTGAAGGTGAAGAAGGTACCGAGCGACGATGCGATACCCATCAGCGCGCTGAGATGGACGGCCCACTCGTAGCCGCGGATGCCCTGCGAAGCGGTGACGTAGGAGGCAAGCGCAGCCATCAGGCCCATTCCCAGAGACACGTATAACAGGCGGCGCTTCAACAGCTCGCGCAAGATGAAGGAGATGACCCCTGGCTTGTCCGAATATCGGCCCAGGAAGTTGGTTAGCGACTCTTCGTACCCGAAGGCAACCAGAGCACAGAGGATGCCCTGGACCGCTCCGACTGCAGCGTACACCCCTGACTTCTCGGGTCCCAGCAGCCGAGCGACCACGATCGAGATGATCGTGAACAGCAGCATCTCGAACATCTTGCCGCCCTGCTGCCACACGAAGGTCATCAGAGCCTGCCGGGCGAGTCGAATGTGCTTGCCTCCTTAGTTTCGCGCCCGGCATTCGGGCCGGGCGCTTCGGAATCGGTTCAGCGTGGCACCGCCGTCACGACTTCCACACGCCGAGTACGTCATCAATGCGCTGGAGCACTTCCGCCGAAAGTTTGACACCAGATGCACCGAGGTTGTCTGTCACCTGCTCCACCTTGGTCGCGCCGATGATGACACTGGAGACGTTCGGCTGCCGGAGACACCATGCCAGGGCCAGCTGAGCCATCGAGAGCCCGAGGTCGGACGCGATCGGCTTCAGCTTCTGCACCCTTTCCAGCAGGTCGTGCTCCAGCAGCCTGCCCATGAAGATATTGGACTTGTCGTCCGCGGCCCGGCTGTCCGCGGGCGGGGCGTGGCCGGGCAGATACTTGCCGGTCAGCACTCCCTGTGCGAGAGGCGAGAAGACAACCTGGCCCAACCCCTCGCGTTCGGAGACAGGGATCACCTGCTCCTCGATGTACCGCTCCAGCATGTTGTAGATGGGCTGGTTGCTGACTGGGGGGTAGCCGCCCATCTGGCGGGCGAGATGGCAGGCATCGGCGATGTCCACGGGCCTCCACTCACTTACGCCCCAGTACAGAATCTTGCCTTGCCGAATGAGGTCGGACATCACGGCCACCGTCTCCTCGATGGGCGTGTCGGGGTCCGGACGGTGACACTGGTAGAGGTCTATGTACTCCATCTGAAGACGCTTCAAGCTGGCGTGGCACTGCTCGAACACGTGCTTGCGCGACAATCCCCGGTCGTTGGGCCCCTTGTCCATCGGGAAGAACACCTTGGTCGCCACGAAGAGACTCTCGCGCGGAAGGGCTTTCAGCGTCTTTCCCAGCACCTGCTCCGCCGCGCCCTTGTAGTAGGCGTTGGCAGTATCGAAGAAGTTGATGCCGTTTTCGTAGGCGTGAAGTATGACCTTCTCCGAGTTGGCCTCGTCCAGCGATCCACCGAATGTCAGCCAACTCCCTAGGCCAACCTCGCTCACCCTAACTCCCCACTTACCCAGCCTGCGATATTCCATGGGTCCTCCAAGTTCGGACTGCGCCGTCGAAATCCATAACTCGCTTCGACGGAGCGCCCTCCATCCCTGCCTGTCTTCTGTTCTCGGAGGCCGTTGCAACGTGGCGTCCCAACGGACAGAGGGCACCGCCGGGACGGCGAAACTTCCTATTCACGCCCTGGCCCACGTCCGTCGCGTTGCGCCTACCTCTAGCAACGCCGACCCAAGGACTGCGCCGGAGCATGAGCCGCCTCGGCCCGTGACAAGCAGATCAGCAAATCCTTGGCAGGAGTTCTCCGGCGGGGAGGTCTACGATGCGCTGCCCGCCGATGGGGGTGTTCAGCCACACCAGTCCGTCCAGGCTCGGGACCACGTGCCCGATGACCGCTGCATCCCGCCCGAGCGGATGCGAGCGAAGCGCCTCCAGCGCCGCAGGCGCCACGTCCTCCGAGACGAACGCCACCACCTTGCCCTCGTTCGCGACCGTCAGCGGGTCAAAACCCAGCACCTCGCACGCCGATCGAACCGCATCTCGCACGGGTATCGCCGCCTCGTCCATCTCCACCGACACTCCCGCCGAGTTGGCCATTTCCACCACAGCGGTTGCCAGTCCACCGCGAGTCGGGTCTCGCATTGCGTGCAGGCCGTCGCCCGCCGCCGACACCAACCGGGAGCAAAGCTCACCGAGTGGCGCGCAGTCGCTCACCGCATCCGACGCGAGGTCAATCCCCTCTCGCAGACAGAAGAGTGTGATGCCGTGATCCGCGAGGTGCCCCGAGAGCAGCAGCACGTCCCCGACCTCGATTCGGTGCGCGCCTATGTCCAAGCCGTCGGGCACCACGCCCAGTCCCGTGGTGGTGATGAACATCCCGTCCGCCGCCCCTCGCTCCACAACCTTCGTGTCGCCGGTCACCACTTCGACGCCTGCCTCTCGCGCCGTCTCCGCCAACGAGCGCACGACGCGTTGCAGGTCGGCTACGGGCAGACCCTCTTCGAGGATGAAGGAGCACGCCAGGTAGTTCGGCACTGCTCCGCCGACCGCGAGGTCGTTCACCGTGCCGCACACCGCCAGCTTGCCGATGTCGCCTCCGGGGAAGAAGAGCGGCTTTACCACGAACGAATCCGTCGTGAAAGCCACACGGCCTTCGGGTCGTGGGAGGAGCGCCTGGTCGCTCAGTGGGGCAAGCAGACGGCTGGGCAGATGGGGCAGGAATACGCTCTCCAGCAGTTCGCGTGAGGCTTTGCCGCCGCTTCCGTGCGCGGTGGTGACCGTCTTGTTTCGCATCCTGCCGAGTCTACACCTTGACCGCTCGGTGGGCACCGTACTTGTAGTGCGCGGCGCAGGCTCCCTCGCTGGATACCATGCAAGGGCCGATGGGGTTCTCCGGCGAGCAGGCCGTACCGAACAGCTTGCACTCATCGGGCGAGACCATACCCTTCAGCACTTCGCCGCAGAGGCAGCCATGCACCTCCCGTGGCTCCGGAAGGTCCAGCGTGAACCGCTCCAGAGCATCGAAACGGCGGAGGTGGGGTCGCAGCCTGAGCCCGCTCTCGGGGATCACCCCGAAGCCGCGCCACTCGGCGTCGCAGGGCTCGAAGGTCTCCTCCAACACCGATTTGGCTGCGACGTTCCCGCGCTCACGAACGAAACGGGCATACCGGTTTCGCACCTCAGCCTGGTCGTACGCGACGAGCTCTAGGCACCCGACGACCCCCTCCAGCAAGTCGGTCGGAAGGAAGCCTGCGATGACGGACGGGATACCGAACTCGGACTCCAGGAACGCGTAGGGCTGCGCACCGATGATTGTGGACACGTGTCCAGGCAGGATGAATGCGTCAATCCGCACCTCGCCGCTCGTGAGCAGGGCGCGCAGGGCCGGGGGGACGAGCTTGTGGGCGACCAAAACGCTGAAGTTGCGCAGGTCGCGTCGCGCGGCCTCCAGGACCGTCGCCGCCACAGTCGGCGCGGTGGTCTCGAAGCCCACACCGAGGAAAACGACTTCGCGCGAGGGGTCTGCCTCGGCGAACGTCAGGGCGTCCATGGGCGAGTAGACCACCCGAACATCGGCTCCCGACGTTCGTGCTTGGACGAGGCTGGAGCGAGAGCCAGGGACACGGAGCATGTCGCCGAAGGTGGCCACCGTCACGTTCGGCAGGCTGGCGAGCGCGATCATCTGGTCCAGCTCGCGATTCGGCGTGACGCACACGGGGCAGCCAGGGCCGGACAGCAGGGTCACGTTGTCGGGCAGCAGCGACCGCACACCGGTTCGGAAGAACGACATCGTATGCGAGCCGCACACTTCCATCAGTCGGACCTGGCGCGGCGACAGCCGCTCTGCAAGCGACATCATCCGCTCCACCAGCGGTTGCGTCAAGGCCCGGTCGCCGAAGGGTTCAGTCAGGTGCATGTTCCCCCATCTCTCTCAAGTACTCTAGCGTTCGCTCGGCTTCGGCTGCGTCCAGCTTCTGAATCACAAAGCCCGCGTGAACGAGCGCGTATTCCCCGACAACGATGTCCGGCGTGAGGTCGGCGCGGGCTCGGCGCCGGGTGCCCCCGAAATCCACCGTCACATCCATACCATCTTTCTCCAGCACCTTTCCCGGAACGGCTAAGCACATAGCCCCATCCTCCATGCAGCCACCGCGATCTGACCTAAGCAGATGCCCCCATCGTTGGCCGGCACTTGGCGATTGATTAGCGGCTTTAGGCCACGGTCACGCAATAGGTTCAACGTTCTCTCCGTAAGCAGCCGGTTTTGGAAGGTGCCCCCGGAGAGACAGACGGTACGAATTCCATATGCCTCCGATAGCGCAAAGCACTCAGAAGCGATGCACCGCGCCAATGTCTCGTGAAACTTGGCCGCAATCAACTCTCTGGGTACTCCTGCGCCGAGATCTGCTAGGACACCCTCGACGACAGAAGCCATCTCCAGCGAATCTGCAACTTTAGTATACATGTATGCGCCCTCTGGAGCGACCTGTGTGCCCAGCGCCTCCAACTCCATCGCGCCCTGCCCCTCGAAGGAGTCGCGCTGACGCATGCCCAGTAGCGAGGCCACAGCATCGAAGAGCCGCCCCGCGCTCGCAGCGGGTATGCAGTTTGTGCCTCGACGGATCAGCCGAAGTACGGTGCGGATATCTCGTTCCGGCGCTGCCTCTTGGTTTAGCAGCAGCCTCACGGCTTCGTCCTCGTCCATCAGCCCAGCGAGGTAGGCCGCAGCCGACTTCCAGTTCTGCTTGATCGCAGCATCCCCACCAGGCAGCGGGATGGGTGCGAAGTGCAAAGCGCGGGTGAAGTCCGTGTAGTTCGCAATTAGGAACTCGGCCCCCCACACCGTGCCATCCGGCCCGTAGCCCGTGCCGTCGAACGCCACGCCGATCACCGGCTCGTTAGGCAATCCGTGCTCCGCCATCACCGAGGCGATATGCGCGTGGTGATGCTGGACCTCGATAACCGGCATATCACGCCGGCGCGCATAGCCGCCGGAGAGATAGAGAGGATGCATGTCGCAAGCCAACGTGGTTGGTTCAACTTCGGCGAGTGCCTCGAACTGCTCGACTCCTAGACGGAACGCATCGTACTCCTCCACGTTCTTCAGGTCGCCGATGTGGTGGCTGACAAAGGCGGAGCTGTCACGCCCGATTGCGAAGGTGTTCTTCAACTCGCCCCCCACCGCAAGCACGCCATGCACCGAGAAGGGAAGTTCGATGGGTAGCGGGACGTAGCCACGGGAGCGACGCAAGAAGCTCGGTCCTCCGTCCACCACATGCACCACCGAGTCGTCACATCGCGTGTGGATGGGGCGATCACCTGTAAGGAAGGCGTCGGCAATGCCCGAGAGACGTTCGAACGCTTGCTCTTCCGTGAAAGCGATGGGCTCCTCGCTGACATTGCCACTCGTCATCACCAGTACGTCCGGCGCGCCTTCCCGGAAAAGCAGGTGGTGCAAAGGAGTGTATGGAAGCATCACGCCGATTCTGGGGTTGCCCGGTGCGATGGATGGCGCGAGGTTGCAAGCCGTCGAGCGCTGGATGAGCACGATGGGGCGTGCCGTAGACAGCAGCAACTCGCGCTCGGCATCTGTGGGGGCCACGTTCTGCTCCGCAACCCCGAGCGAAGGCGCCATCACAGCCAGCGGCTTCTCCTCACGACCCTTCCGCTGCCGGAGCACCTGAACCGCCTCTTCGTTTCGCGCATCGCAAGCGAGGTGGTACCCGCCGATGCCCTTGATCGCCAGCACCGAGCCTCCACGCAGCAGCCGTGCAGCTTCACGTATCGCGACAATGCCGTCGAGTGAGCCCAGTCGAACGGTTGGACCGCAGACGGGGCAAGCAACCGGTTGTGCGTGAAACCTGCGGTCGGCCGGGTCGTGGTATTGCCGCTCGCACATCTCGCACATGGGGAAGGCAGCCATCGTGGTTTTCGGCCGGTCGTAGGGTAGGTCTCGGATGATGGTAAAGCGCGGCCCGCAGTTGGTGCAATTGATGTACGGGTACTCGTATCGCGGGTCCTCGGCGTCCAGCATCTCTCGCAGGCAGTCGTCGCAGACGGCTACATCCGGCGATACCAAACAAGTTCGAACAGCGTCGTCTCTGCTCTCGACGATGCGAAAGCCGGATGGGCCCTCGCCTGGGAGGGCCCTCCGCTCCACCCGGTCCAAGCGCGCCAAAGGAGGAGGATGCTTGGTCAGAGCCTCCACGAACTCCTCAATCTTCTCGGGCGGGCCGAACAGCTCGACCGAAGCACCTGCGGTGTCGTTCCACACTTGGCCACTCAGCCCCAGTTCGGTAGCGAGCCGATAAACGTGCGGCCGAAAACCGACACCTTGAACGATGCCCGTGATTCGCAAACTAACGCCCTGGAGCAAACGTCCCCCCATTGCTTGCTTCACGCTGCTGCGGACGGGATCAGGCCGGTACCCTCTGGCGCTCGGCTACAAGCGCTCGAATCACTAACTCCGCCGCACGATCTCGCCCTGTTGCCACCGCCGGGTCCAGGCCGATACCGAACTCGAAAACTTCGCGCACTACGACGCCGACCAGGAACGCCGAACTCGGAACCGGCAGCCCGAGTTTCCTTGCCAGACCCAGCGACGAGGCCACATCCGTGTCGTGAGTACTGTGATAGCGGCGGCCCAAGCACCGGTCGTCGTCTAGCGGCAACGTTACGCCCCATTCATTATAGGGTACGAAAGTTTCGGCTTCCTCGTCCCATCGCCACACCCCGACAGTCCCGGGCGCCAATCGGCTGGACACGACGGCGTCCAAGAGCACCACGCGGTCACAACCCAGCAGGTCGTCGAGCACGCGCAGCCCCCCAACAGGCGACTCCCGAAATTCTATGTCATCGCGGTGGCCTAGTTTCTGCCTAACGAGGCGTGCCACCTCGAGACCGACGGCATCGTCGGATAGGAGGTCGTTTCCGAGTCCGACGATGCGTGTGATCATTGTGGGTCCTGTCTGCCCTGCGCCACCACGCTGCCATCCGGCGCGTATACCGTGACGATGAGCGGGGTCTGGCCAATCGCGTGCGTCGCACATCCGAAGCATGGATCGTAGGCGCGGAAGGCCATCTCCACTTTGTTCAGCGTTCCCTCCGAGATCTCGCCGTTCTTGTGGATCAGGCCCTGGGCTGCGCGCTTGATGGACATGCAGATGGGGGCGTTGTTGTGAGTGGTTCCCACGATCAGGTTGACCTTCTGCGCGATGCCGTTCTCATCGGAGATGTAGTGGTGGATCAAGGTGCCACGGGGAGCCTCCACGATTCCGACCCCCTCGCCCGGGGTGCCGAGGTCGCGGTTGCGCAAGTCATCGGAGCCGATCTCCGGATCGTTGGTCAGTTCCACCATAGCTTCGGCCGCCTGCATCAGCTCGATCAGGCGAGCCCAGTGAGTGGCAAGCGTCGCGTGAACCGTCCTGCCCAACGTCTCGCGGAACTTTTGCAACTCAGCGTTGGCGAGCGGGGTTGCCATCGCCTCGGATGCGTTGATGCGTGCTAGTGGTGCCGTGCGATAGATGCCGCTGTCCTTACCTTCGACGAAACCCTTCCATCCAATCTTCTTCAGGTAAGGGAACTTCAGGTAGCTCCACGGCTCCACGTGCTCACCGATGTGCTCCAGGTACTCCGAGGCAGGGAACTTCGCGAACTCGTTGCCGTCAGGATCGACCACACGCACCTTACCATCGTAGAAGTCGGCGCGGTTCTGATCGTCAACCAGACCCATGTAGTAGGTCTTGTGAGCGTACATGTCGCTCAGGATTAGATCTTTATAGGCGGTGTTCCCCAATACCATGTCATGGAATAGCTGGATCGAGAACTTTGCGAACTCCAACGAGTTCGCGGCGATCTGCTTGGCTTCTGCTATCTCTTCGGCGTTCAGCCCCTTCGACACACCGCCTGGGAGGCCACAGATTGGGTGTACCTGGCGCCCTGCAAGCATCTCCACGATGTGGTTGCACTCCCTGCGTCGTTTGATCACCTCGCCGCCGGTTTCGAGGCCGACCTTCGCGATGACACCGAGAATGTTTCGCTCGGCTACCGGCGCGTCGGGGCCCACCACGAAGTCCGGCCCGGCGAGGATGTAGAAGTGGGTGGTATGGTCAGAGACGAAGAAGGAGTTGTAAAGCAATCGGCGCAGCTTCTTCGCTGTCGAGGTAGGCTCGACTTTGAACACCGCGTCCAGCGTCTTCATGCCAGCCATGTGATGGGCTTCTGGGCACACGCCGCAGATGCGAGGGGTGATGTGTGCGACCTCTTCCACCGCGCGTCCCTCGCAGAACTTCTCGAAGCCACGCAGCTCCGGGATCTGCACGTAGGCGTTTGCGACCTCGCCATTGTCGTCGAGGAAAATCTCGATCTTGCCGTGTCCCTCGAGGCGGGTGATGGGATCGATGGATATGGTTTTCATCGTGCGTCCTCCTACTGGGCCGCCGCCGCGACCGGCTTGTTCACCAGTGAGCACTTGGCCAGCGAGAACCGCCAGCACAGCCCCGCAATGTCGGGGATCTCGCTCATGATCTGCTTGATCTCTTCCTCATCGTTGGAGTCCACTGCAGAGGCGATTGCTGCCAGCAGGGCCGCACCCTGATCCTTCACTCGTGGTGGTGGCCCGTAGCATCCGCGGCAGGGCATGTTCGCGTTGATGCAGAGGTGGCCGCAGCCCCCTCGCGTAGCCAGCCCCGCACAGATAATGCCCTGCTCCATGAGGCAGGTCTTGCCATCGTCTACGATCTCGTGGGGGCGGTAGAACTTCTTGACCTTTTTGTCATGTCGCTCACGCGGACACTCCTCGCACAGGGCGACCTCGCTCGCTCCTAGCACCGACCCCTTAGGTGGTAGGTTGCCGGAGAGAATGGTCTCGAATGCCTTGGCAACGGTGACGGGAGCGGGCGAGCAGCCTGGGATGAAGTAATCCACGTCAACAACATCTTCCAGCGGCCACACGTGGTCCCAGAGCACTGGTAGTGTCAGCTTTCCCTCGGCCACCTGTGTCTCGGGACCCGGCAGGATACCCTCTTCGTTGGTAGTGGACGGTGTTTCCTTGAACACGCGGTCCATCAGCGCGTCCTTGGTGTAGAAGTTGGCAAGACCGGGGATGCATCCCTCGCTGGCACACGAGCCGAACGCTATCATTATCTTGCTCTTCTGCCGAAGGAGCTTCGCAATGTGCTCGTTCTCGCTGGACCGTATCGCGCCGTTGAAGAACGTCACGTCAATGGACTTGTCCTCCATCGCCTCCACGTCCTTGTACTTGGCATCGATCGCCACGGGCCAGAAGACGATTTCGACCTGCGCGGCTACGTCGAGCAGCTTCTCGTGGATCTCTAGGACCGCGATCTCACATCCGCCGCAGCTCGCAGCCCAGTAAAACGCAACTTTCGGTTTCGCCATCTCGCTACCTCGCAACTCCAGCGGCAGCCGGCTCACGGACGATGCCGTTCGACAGCCGCTCCAGCGGACCTAGTTCCTTGATGGTCTGAGTGAACTCGTTGATCGTCTTTACGAACACGTCGCCTTCTGCCGCCGAGACCCATTCGAGCCGTACCCGCCGAGGATCGATCCCGAACGACTTGATCGCCTGTGACAGCAACGTCATACGTCGCAGAGTCTTGTAGTTCCCTTCGATGTAGTGGCAGTCGCCTGGATGGCAACCTGCTACGAGCACGCCGTCCGCACCCTTCTTGATGGCCTGCAGCACGAACTCCGGGTCTACCCGTCCACTGCACATCACCTTGATAGGTATCACGTTCGGAACGTACTTCGCGCGCATCGTGCCCGCAAGGTCGGCACCCATGTAACTGCACCACCGGCACAGGAAGCCGATGATCTTGGGCTCGTATTCCTGGCTCACTACACACCTCCTCCTGGAGCGCCGACGGGCTCCGGCTCTTCGAACAGATCCGAGAGCGGCAACAACGCTCCGTCCAACTCGGCAACTAACTGATCGTCCGAGTACCCCTGACCGGTAATCGCGCTGGATGGACATGCCGCAACACACGTACCACACGCTTGGCACAGGGCAGGGTTCACTCGGGCTACGTTCTTGTCCGTGATGAAATCAATTGCTCGGTAGGGACACAGCGGTACACAGGTCCGGCAGCCAGAGCATGCATCCTCTGCAACCTCTGCGAAGAAGCCTTCTACCGAGACCTCGCCTTGATCCATCAGGGCGAGAGCTTGGCCTGCTGCGGCCCCTGCTTGTGCGACGCTATCCGGGATGTCCTTCGGCCCCTGGCAGGTTCCGGCGAGGAAGATGCCTTCGGCCATCGTCATAGCCGGGGCAAGCTTCGGGTGGCGTTCGATAAAGAACCCAGACATCCCGCACGATACGCCTAGCATTCGGCCGAGGTCCATCGCATCTTCCTGAGGCTCCAGTCCGACCGCAAGGATGACCATGTCCACCGGCACCCTACGTCGCATGCCGAGGAGCGTGTCTTCCGCCTCCACCATTAGTTTTCCTTCTTCCTCGGGAGTGAATGGCACGTCGGACACAGCCGCACCGCGCCCGCGGATCATAATCACGCCTTCGTCCATAACACGGTGATAGAACTCCTCGAAGCCCTTGCCCGGTGTACGCATATCAATGTAGAACTCGAATACGTCGGCATCGAGCTTTTCTCGCACCAAGTGTGCGATCTTCAACGAGTACATGCAGCATACTCGGGAGCAGTGGACGTTGTAGTTTTCGTCGCGGCTGCCGACGCAGTGCAGGATTGCCACCGACTTCGGTGGCTCGCCGTTCTCCATCAGGATCTGTCCGCCAGTCGGCCCGCTCGCGTTGCACAGGATCTCGAACTCTTGGCTGGTGATTACGTTAGGCAGCCGACCCCAGCCGAGTTCCTTTACGCGCGCAGCATCGAACACCTTGGTGCCAGTGGCAACGATGATCGTACCGACCTCGATGTCGCGGTAGGTGTCCTGCTGGTCGAAGTTGACCGCACCTAAGGTGCAAGCCTCCAGACACTTGTTGCACTTGCCTGTTTTGAAGTGAATGCAGGTGTCCTTCTCGATGACGGGTAGCTTCGGCACTGCCTGCAGTGTGGGAATGTAGCAGGAACCCATCGGGCTGATGGTCGCTTCATGGTGGAAAACCTTCACCCCTGCCTTGCGCTTCTTGACCGCCTCGCTGGAGCGCCACTGAGGGCACACCTCCCAGCAGTTGCCGCACCCTACGCAGAGATCTTCGTCAATGTAGCGCGCCTTCTTGCGAATCTTTGCCTTGAAGTTGCCGAGGTAGCCCGACAACTCCTCGAGTTCGCAATACGCCAGCAGCTCGATGTTCGGATGGTTTGCCGCTTCACTCATTTTGGGAGTGAGGATGCACGCGGCGCAGTCCAGAGTAGGGAAGGTCTTGTCGAAGTAGGCCATCCTTCCGCCGATCGAGGGTTCGCGCTCGAGCAGATATACCTTCTTGCCCGCGTTCGCGATCGTAAGAGCAGCCTCGATGCCGGCGATGCCGCCTCCGATGACCAGCGTGGCCGGCTTGATCGTCACCTTGCGCTCCTCCAGCGCGCGGTTACGTGCCACTCGATGCGTCGCGGCGGAGACGATGCGCATCGCCTTCTCAGTGGCCTTAGCGTAATCCTTCGTTACCCACGAGCAGTGCTCGCGAATGTTAGCCATCTGGAACTGATACTGGTTCATGCCTGCGCGCGAGCACGCCGCTCGAAAGGTCTTCTCGTGAAGCGTGGGCGAGCAGGCCGAAACCACTACGCGGTTCAGCCCGAACTCCTTGATGTCGTTTTCGATCAGCTCCTGACCCATCGAAGAGCACATGTACTTATAGTCGCGGGACACCACTACGTTCGGGAGCGCCCCGGCACCCTCCGCGACCTTGTTCACATCCAGATAGCCGGCGATGTTGGTGCCACAGTGGCACACATACACGCCAATCCTGGGTTCGTCTTTCTTGATTTCGGGACTGCCATTGGTTTCAGACATTGACCGCTCCTCCCTCGAGCTTGGCGATGAGGTCATCCACCGGCTCCAAGTTCCTCTCTAGTTCGAGCTTGTTGACAGGTATTCCGAAGGCGTAGGCAAGCAGTTGTGTGAAGTAAACGACGGGCATGTGCATCCGTCCGCGAACCTGCGGCATCCTATCCTGGTATCCGTCCAGGTTCATCAGGCACAGCGGGCATGCCGTTGCCACACAGTCGGCGCCGGCTCGACGAGCGGTCTCTAGGATCTGGTAGCTTAGTTCGACCGCGACGTCCGTCTCCGTGGACATCAACATCGCGCCACAACACCGTGTCTTTAGCGAGAAGGGAACCGATGTCGCCCCACACCACTTCAACAACCGATCCATTGTCTGCGGGTCCTCGCGGTCGTCGAACAGAGCATAAGGGCGAACAATCTGGCAGCCGTAGTAGCAGGCGACCTGCAGATCCTTGAGAGGGTTCTTGACAGCGGCCTTGATCTTCTGCTCTCCTACGTCGTTCACCAAGATGTCGAGGATGTGGCGCACTGGTACTCCATTCGTATACTCGACACCCGCCTCCCGGAGAACCGCACAGACTTCTTCCTTGAGCAGCTTGTTCTCACTCATGTAGTTCTGAGCAGTGAGCAGAACCTTGTAGCAAGCGGGGCACGCAGTTGCCATGTCCTTGCCGATGTTGCCGGCCAGGGCCAGATTGCGGCCGGATAGCGCAATCGCACGCTTCAGCGGCATGCCCGAATAGGCCGCGGTACCGCAGCAGTTCCAGTCATCGAGTTCCTTTAGCGACAGTCCGAGCAACTCGAAGACCTGACGCGTGGTGGTGTCGTACGACTTCGCGTTGCCGAGCAGGGAACAGCCGGGATACCAGGTGTACTCGCCTTCGTTCACGCTAGTTGCCTCCGATCTTGGCGAGTGCTCGGGCCAACTTGCCTGGATCCTTGATGCGCTCTCGTTTGAACAGGTTCAGCCTGCCCTTTCGCATCATCTTGAGGGCGAAAGGAAACTCCGCGAGCGCCTTGGAGATGCCCTTGCCCTTCAGGTAGTACTGGCGTCCGAGAACCCCCTCCGAGTTTCGACCGTCTTGGTTGACCAAGTCTATGAAGATGTTCGTTAGCACCGGGGCGGTGTGTGGCCCGTGCACCAGGCCGTGCTCCGTGGCAAGCCGTTTCAGCTCGTACATTACGTCCGTAATCTTGATCTGCACTGGACAGCGGACCTGGCAGTTGTAGCAGGAGGCGCACATCCAGATGGTGTTGCTCTCAAGCACCTTGTCCAGCACTCCGGCGCGGAGTGCCGCAAACACCTGGCGCGGCGAATAGTCCATCAGCTTGCTTGTGGGGCAGGATGCCGTGCAGTTGCCGCACTGAAGGCACTTTCGCACACGCTCACCCCCGTGCGTTGCGTATACGTTCTCCAAGAACTTCTCGGCGAGCTTTGCGCCCGCAACGGCAGAAACGTTGCTCATCTCGACTGACCTCCAAGTCCTGCGGCTGCTGAAGCAAAACCACGCAGTTGACGAGAAAAAAGGCTAGAAAGGGGCTGGGAAGGCTCCAAACGGAAAATCGGCGGAAGGAGTGAACGCGGGCCAGATAGTTCGTTCACATCTTCATGATGTCTCATGGGACCGCTCATCAATCTCGCACCATCGCGAATGTTTTCACAAGACATGCATATAGTGACATTTGGCGACGGTTTTGTCAAGCGAAAAAGGCCCTCCAGAAGATATTTAGCCATGTCGGGGCAAGATTCTACAATCGGAGAAGATATTTAGCATGGCTAAGCATTCTCAACTCCCTACTTCTAGCCCAAATCGAGCACAACTCTGGTTCGACGTGGCGCCGCCCGATGTCCTGCACGCGTCACAGGGTGTCCGTGACATGAGACTTTCGTCCCCAGTAGGATTGCCGAGGCACGCCGTTGCTAACTCTCAGGAAGGGACTGATGGAGGCTCACTCGTTCCCGGGAATCCCCGGCTCGGTCATCTTCAGCGGGTCTAGCACGCGCCGCAGCGTCTCCTCATCGAGCAGGCCCTTCTCCAGTACCACCGCGGGAATAGTCTTCTTCTCTTTCAGCGCGGTCTTCACGACCTCGGCGGCAGCCTGATAGCCGATGATCGGGTTCAACGCTGTGGCCAGCGAGGGCGAAGTCTCTGCATAGTGCCGACACCGCGCTTCGTCCGCAACGATTCCCTTTACGCACCGCTCCGTGAATGCCTGAAGGCCCGTGCGCATGATGGTCAGACCGAACTGCGCGTTCCAGGCCATTACCGGCATCATAACGTTCAGTTCCAATTGCCCCGCCTGTACTGCATAGTCAATCGTCGTACACAGGCCCAGCACCTGGAAGCAGATCATGTTCAGGTTTTCTGCCATGCTCGGGTTCACTTTCCCGGGCATGATGGAACTACCCGGCTGAACGGGCGGGAGAATGATCTCCGCAAAACCGGTGAGCGGGCCCGAGCAGAGAAGCCGGAAGTCGTTCGCGATACGCGTCACTTCCAATGCCAGATTGCGTAGGGCCCCGGCCAGCGCCCCCATCGGCAGGTTGCTCTGCATCGCCTCGCACATGTCCTCCGCGGGTCGGAACGGGATAGAAGTCCACTCGCGCAGGTGGTCCACGACGAGGAAGCGATATTCCCGATGGGTGTTGAGGCCGGTCCCTGCCGCGCTTCCTCCGATCCCTAGCTCCTCCATCTCGCCCGCCGCGTGCATCAACAAGCGTTCGCACTTGCCAACGGTCGCCGCGTACGCCTTGAACTCCTGACCCAGCCGGATGGGCACCGCATCCTGGAGGTGGGTGCGCCCGGATTTCAGGATGTGGTCGAACTGCTTGCCCTTCTCTCGCAGAGCCAAGCCGAACTCGTCCAGTGCGGGCATCAGCTCGCCGAGCAGCACCCGGGTGGCCACGCGCATGGCCGTCGGATAGCTGTCGTTGGTGCTCTGCGCCATGTTTACGTGATCGTTGGGGTGCACCGGCTTGTAGTCACCGCGGCCGCCACCCAGTATCTCGTTCGCGCGGTTGGCAAGCACCTCGTTCGTGTTCATGTTGAAACTGGTGCCGGCCCCGGCCTGGTAGACGTCCACCACGAAGTGGTCGCGCAACGCCCCGCCCAGAACTTCGTCGGCAGCCCTTACGATCGCATCTGCGGAGTCCGCCGGCAGCAGACCCAGCTTCTTGTGCGCCAGCGCCGCTGCTTTCTTGATCATGACGAAGGCTTCCACCATGCGCGGGTGGGCCGTCAGGCCACTGATAGGGAAGTTCTCGACCGCTCGCTGCGTCTGCGCGCCCCAATAGGCGTGAGCTGGGACGCGCACCTCGCCCAGGCTGTCCTTCTCGATGCGATACTCCATAGCACGACCTCCGCGTCACTCGCAGTATACCGAGGAAGATTGTGAAGAATGGCGCGAGAGAGACGCGCGGAACAGCGCTCCGTCCTATCGCTTCGACGCGGCCAACCCTCGCCCCACCCCTCTGCAGCCACCATCAGCCCGAGGCGGACTGATCTGGTCGGCTCCGGGACTACTTCGGAGTACCATGCCTCTCGCCGGGCATAGTAGTCGTTCGTGGAGGCGAGCCAGAGCACGTCGCCACTCCACCCAGGCACGTTTGCCGGGGCACCCTCCGCCATCCATGGTGACACGCTGCCGCCACTCTGTCAAGCGTTTCGCAATGCGCATCCATACCAGCTCCCCGTCCCCCATCACGCAGAGCCACGACGGGGTCTAGCGTAACGGCCAAGGGGCGTGGGTGCCGACAGCGACTCCGGCCCCTACGTCCCATGTGGGGTCGGAGTACATATGTACGGAGCGTCAGAACTCGAAGAGAGACGGCTGGTTGCCGTAGGACGCCTTGAGCGCCGATGGATGTGGGAACACGGAGGGTAGGTCCTCGCCCAATGCGGGTTCCAGCCGGCAAGCGAACTTGTACAGCTTGTCCACGTAGTACTCGCGGTTCTCGTCATTCGAGTAGGCGGATAGGGGCTTGAGCACACCACCTTGCGCCTCGTACACCCGCACGTAGTCACCCACTTTGGCCTGAATGCCTTCCGCCGCTTGCTTCGCTCGGCGCTTGGCGCTGCTGTGGAAGGTCTTTTCGGTCACCCGCTCCCGCCGCGCCAAAGCCTCGATAGGCAGCTCGCCTTGCAGAATGGCCCGTGCGGTGTCCTTGTACAGCGCAGTGAGCCCCGCACGATCCCCTTCTAGTAACAGTGCCACTCCCCGACTGAGGAAGTCACGGCCGAAGGGCTCGTCTGCCCTACTGCGCAGCGACGCGCCGTGAAACACGAGCCGACCGTCTTCCCTCTGCAAGGCGTAGTTCTTCACCTTCAGCGAGAGCATCGCACGAAAGCTTCCGTCGTGCACCAGGTGAATGCCCTCGGGCAGCGCTTCCCCCACCCGAGCAACGAATGCTTCCTCCGCGTCCAACGATCCCGCAACCTCCGGTGGTGGCACGAAGTAGATGCCGTCCGTGTCTACCTCGATCACCTTCCCGCCCAGCCGCTCGGTCTCCTCGGCGGCGCGCCGCACAATGGCCTGACCGCGGGTGGTCACCTGCGCAGCAGCCTGCGGGTCGTTGAAGTGTACGTTGGCCCCCAGATAGCCATAGAAAGAGTTGATCAGCACTTTGAACGAACTCTGCAGCCCGTCCCAGTAGGTGCGTTCCTGCCCTTCCGTCTCACGCATGCGGGCCTTCGCTTCGATGCGCCTTCGCGTCAGTTCCCGCAACATCGGCAGGAATACACCTAGCACGTCGCTACTCGGTGCGATCTCGAAACGGTCCATGATGCTGGGATACAGGCTCTGCACGTCCCCCTTGACCACGGGTCTCAGCACGCCCGTTCGTCGTACTTCGGTGTAGCCGCCGGGGACGGCGCCCGGGGGCTTCGGCAGCGGGATGCCGTGGCCTGCGGCGAGGTACGCGCGATGCATCAGGGCGTTGATCTTCTCCCCCATTCCCATCTCGGCAACCGCTTGGTACGACTCGGGCACCATCTGCGTCTGATAGAAGTCGGTCGCACATACCAGGTCGGCCAGCGATCGGGTCTCGCGCACATCCTGCAGTGCGTACTCGCGGACTCTTTCCGGTTCCTGTTCGGCCAGCCGCTGCATCTCCGTGCGGTCCAGGATGATACGGTTCTCTTCGGCGATGCCCAGAGCCGCGGCCGCCTGCTTCAAGCCATAGCTGTCCAACTCGCCTCGGCCTACGTCGAAGCGTTGGATGGCGTGCATGGTGTCTACGAGGTGCCTCCCGTACACATCCCACTGGCTCCATCGCCACGAGCGCGACCGCGCGTAGCCGAGTTTGGTTAGCGTTTGCTCCTCCCGTCCGAGCACCAGCGACTCCTCGACGGCGTTCGCTCGTTCGTAGAGATAGGGCAGATCGAACGCCAGCAAGTTGTGCCCCTCGATCACATCCGGGTCGAGCCGCTGGACCTCCTGGCTCAGGCGGCGAATGATAGTGCGCTCGTCGCCGGCAATGACTTCTTCGTAGCCCCGGTTGTCACACAGTGCTACCATCAACAGCTTCGCGCCGTGCTCTCTCGGATCGAGCGAGGTCGTCTCGATGTCGAGCTGAAGGCGATGCAACTCGGTGTAGCCCATCCCCTTGAACAGCGTGATACCCGTTGCGGTGAGGAACTGCCGCACACGTGAGCCGGGTGCAAGGAACGGTACGCCCCTTTCTTGCATGGCCTCGCGTGCCGCATGCAGGTCACTCAAGCTGTCGAACCATGCCAGCTTCCTCAGCCAAACTCCCTTCTCCGGAGCGGCGACCTCCGACCAGCGCGCCCCCCTCAAAGGGTGCTCTTCTTCTGCGAACATCCAAGGCGACCACTCGCGCTGCTCGCTTCGCACTCCCAGCGGAGTGCGGATAAACAGCTTCGCCTCCTTGTTGAGAGCGTCCACAGCGACCACGCGCTCGGTCCCATCGGCTCCGAAAAGCAGTGTGTGTTCGTCCATCGGGGCGAGTGTACCAAGGGAGCACAGAGAAACATCTCCCCGCCTCAGGCGGGGAGATGTTGGCGACTGCTTTGCAGTCTGGATCTTACTTTCGGCGGCGGAGGGCCAGCAGGCCAACCAGACCGGTGCCGATAGCGGCGAGTGCGCCCGGCTCAGGAACCGCGTACATGCGGAGGCCGAAGCTCGCGACGGGAGCCCCATTGAAGTTGTACAAGGCCTGATCACTGAAGTTGAGGAACAGGTCGTGGCTGCTGCCGACTACCGGTGGATCATAAATAACCCACCCGGCTTCCGGGCTGTCCGAGTAGGCGCCTGCGAACGCCATGCAGAACCAGAGGTCGGCCGATGCGACAAATTCGCCGCCGCCCGTCAGGTCAACCTGCACTTGCCACAGGCCATCGCCGGGAAGACCCGTGAGAATACCGCCACTGACGTACGCACCGACCGGACCGGTATCATACGTGGACATTTCGAAGACAGCCCACTCGACCTGGGTCAGAGCCGTGTTGCCGACCGGATCGTAATACACGAACTCGAACCCGTTGATGAGACCACCACTGGTCATGTGCACGTCGTCGCAGACGCCCCAGAAGTTCACGGGGTCGCCGGGGAAGTAGTACCCCGAGAAGCTCGAGGGATCGGTGTTGTCGTACAGGGTCAGCGGGCCGGGTGTCGGAGCCCCGTTGCCGATTCGCCACTGCTGCAGCTCACCCGATACGGTGGCTGCGGTCTGAGAGAAAGCCGCGCTACAGACTGCCAGCGCGGACAGCGCGATGATGATGCGCATCTTGTGCAACTCCTTTTACTATCGTCAGGACTTGCCACCCAAGCGCGAAAAACATGCCACTTTCGCCACGGCTCGAGGCGAAGCAAACAGATAAAAATAGTTTAGCACAACAAAACAAGGAAAGCTACGGGTGGTTCGAAGAACCCTCGAGGATCATCCGGCCGGAGAATTGGACGCCGCTGAGACGAGCCTCGACGCCCCGCCGCAGCGGTCTCACGCCTTAGCGAGCGGGCAGGACATCCGAAAACCACTTTGAATATGATCGCCGAATATGATCGCCGTCATATTGCGCTCTTTTGCGCAATCGGACAATGGTTTCCATGGCGCCCGGGCGACACGGGCGTGGTTGCATAATGCTCAAGCTCTTCGATGAGGTTCTGGCTGCAGGGCTACCGAAACCGCTGAGGCTGCTAAGTCTCGGCGCGGTCGCCGTCTTCATCGGTATGGCCATCTACGTTGCGCGAATCTCGGAGGCCGCGTCCTATCTCTCCGACGACCCTCGGGCTTGTGTCAACTGCCACATCATGAACCCGCAATACGCGTCCTGGCGACACTCGAGCCATGCCCGCGTCACGAATTGTAACGATTGCCACGTTCCGCACACCAGCGTGCTCGCCAAGTACTACTTCAAGATGAAGGATGGGTTCCGCCACAGCCTGCTGTTCACGCTCAGGAAGGAGCGGCAGGTGATCCATGCGATACCCGAGTCCAAAGCCGTTATCCAGCAGAACTGCATCCGTTGCCATGCGCGCACGCTCGATGCAGTCGGCGCGCCCATTCACAGTGACTTCACGCGCCAGTGCACGGAGTGCCATCGAGACGTCCCCCACGGACGAGAGCACAGCCTTTCGTCCACGCCGAACGCAAGCGTTCCCAGCCCCGGGCCTATCATGCCCCCGTGGGTTCGCGGAGACCAGAAGACCGGAGGTTCGAGATAGCTATGGAAGCCACACCCGAGAAGAAGCGAAGTACTTGGCTCGGATGGTTCGTCTTTCTTGGCAGCGTTTTGGGGGTCGTAATCCTCGGCCTGCTCGCCACCTCGATCACCGAGCGTCGCGCAGAGACCCGTTATCTGGCCTTGCAGATGATCCAGCCCATCGCCGAGTGGGAGGCCGACAACTCCAAGTGGGGAGTCAACTTTCCCCGGGAGTACAACTCCTGGGAGCTGACCAAGAAGACCGACGAGAACACGAAATACGGTGGCTCGGGCTTCCGCGATTACCTTGCTGATAACCCCAAGCTGGTCATCATGTGGGCAGGGTATGCCTTCGCTAAGGACTACGCGCAGGCACGAGGGCACTACCACAGCTTGAACGACGTGCTGCAGACGAAGCGCATCACCGACAAGTCCCCCGGGACCTGCTACACCTGCAAGAGCCCCGACGTGCCGAGGCTGATGGCCCAGATGGGTCCTGCAAAGTTCTACTCCGGCAACTTCCTCGCCATGCGGGGAGAGGTCAAGAACCCTATCGGGTGTGCGGACTGCCACGACAACAAGACGATGGCACTGCGTATCTCTCGCCCCGCGTTGCGCGAGGCGTTCCAAGCGATGGGGAAGGACATCACCAAAGCCACTCATCAAGAGATGCGCTCCTTGGTATGCGCACAGTGCCATGTGGAGTACTACTTCCGCGGCAAGAAGGAGAACTATTTAGTATTCCCCTGGAAGCACGGCCTGACCGCAGAGGCCATGGAGAAGTTCTACGACGAAGTGCAACACACCGATTGGGTGCATGCCATCAGCGGTGCGAAGATGATCAAGATGCAGCACCCCGATTGGGAAGTGTACATGCAGGGCATCCACGCATTCCGTGGCGTATCGTGTGCCGACTGCCACATGCCCTACAAGACCGAGGGCGGCGTGAAGTTCACCGACCACCAGGTGCGCAGCCCGCTCTACAACATCGCCAACTCGTGTCAAGTGTGCCACAAGTGGTCGGAGCAGGAAGTCCGGAGCCGAGTTACTGCCATCCAGGACAAGAACCGCGAGATGCTGACCCGTGCCGAAGAGGCGATTACGGCAGGTCACCTGGAGATCGGCGATGCGATCCGGCTCGGCGCGACCGACGCCGAGTTGGAGACGCCGCGCAAGCTGATCTCGAAGGCGCAGATGTATTGGGATTACGTGGCAGCCAATAACGGCATGGGCTTCCACGCGCCACAAGAGTGTGCGCGGGTGTTGGCGAAGGCGCTCGACCTGGCGCAGCAGAGCCGATTGGCGACGACGTTGGTGCGTGCCAAGCGAGGGGCACCGGCGCCGCTGCAACTCCCGGACATCACCACTAAGGAGAAGGCGCAGGCCTACATCAAGCCGTTCGTGGATGCCCAGAAGGCGAAGGAAGCCGCCACCCAACCACCACCCACGCGTTAGGCGTAGCGCCTGTGGTAGTGCGCTCGTGGGAGTATGTTGATTCTGGGCGTCGGCAACTGCGGCAGTGGGTGGTCCCGACCGCGCTTCCCGCTGGTGCCGATCTTCCCATGGGTGTCGGTTGCGGCATTGGTGTGAACCGAATCGCTCGTCACCACCCTGTCATTCTTCGCTTCACTCGGGATGACAGGGTGGTGGTCTGCCTCGGCGCCGCGTGATGGCGTCGGGGGCACCACAGACAGACCACTACGCCCCCGCAGATACCACGCGGGGGCGCGAAGAGCGGTGGGCCGTGTGCCTACTGTCCAGGCGCGGCGGCCAGGCGAGCGTTCACTGCGTCCCAGTCAATGGACTTCAGGAACGCGTCAATGTAGCCCGCACGGGCGACGGCGAAGTCGAGGTAGTAGGCGTGCTCATACGTGTCCAGCGCCAGGATCGGCGTCGCGCCCCACACCGGGAAGGTGTTCTGTGCATCACCCAGATAGTTGAACAACTCGCCGGTGGCGTGGTTCACCGCCGTCCACGCCCAGCCGCGCGCAGACATGCCGGTCGCCTTCAGGTCCCGCGCCCAGTTCTCGTAAGAGCCGAAGTCGCGCTGGATCAACTCGGCCACTCGTCCGGTCGGAGCGCCCCCCTTGCCTCCGAGGATGTCGAAGTACACCTCGTGGTTGTACACGCCGCCTAGCGCGAACGTCAGGTCGGTCTTCAGCGACCGGATCTTCGAGTACACCTGGTTCCCCGCAGCGAAGTCCTCGTCCGCCAGCGCAGCGAGCGCCTTTCGGATCTCGTTCGTCTTGTTCACGTAGCCTTGATACAGTTTGTAGTGCTCGTCGTGCGTTCGGCGAGAGATGCCGTTCGCCTCGGTGTTGTAGATCTTCTCCGGCAGCGGCTTCGCCGCAATCTCAACGATGGGCATGGTCAGTCTCCTCCTCTCGAAGTTCCGTCATTGTACTAGCTAACGCACGCGGGCCCGAGGAGGTTCGCACTGGTCCCACGCAAGCGCCGAGCCCGAGGGCGTCTGCCCTCGGGCTCGGATTGGTTAGCCGTTCTGGCGCAGCCTACGGTGCGCCGACGAACCCGAAGTTATTGAGCACGATGTTCAGGTCGAGCAGGTCCACCGTGCCGTCCCAGTTGACGTCGGATTGTCCGGTCAACCCGAACGCAGCGAGAACGGCGTTCAGGTCGATCAGGTCGACTGCGTTGTCGTAGTTCGCGTCGCCGTTGATTAGCGAGAAGTTAGCCACCGTAGCACCACTAACGTTCTGAGACGCGAGGACCTGGCGCAGCCAGTTGGCGTGCTTCACGGCGATATCGAACGTTCCAGACAAGACACTCGGCACCGCATACCCACCGGAGCCGTCCAGCGTGACCGGATAAGAGGCAACGACCGTCTGCGTGCCCGGATTGCGGAACTCGATGGTGAGGTTGATGCCCGCAGGCGACGGGATCAGGCCGTTCAGCGTGATTGTTCCCGACAGCGATGCCGGAGTCTCGCAGCCGATCTGCGTCACCTTGACCGCATCCACGCCGGCCTCGATGACCGATCCTGCGTTCAAGTCACCGGCCTCGAAGCGCACCTTGACGGTCGCGTTCGGCGTCACGAAGTCGCCGACCTTGAACGAGCTGGTGTACCAGCCACCTTCGACCTGCGGTCCAGTGGGGCCGACCACCTCGGCGGTGACCCACGACGCGCCGTTGTTGTTCGAAACGGACACGATGAACACGTCGTTGTACGGGTCGTTCCCGAAGTTGTTCGAGTACCAGCGGGCATAGCTGATAATCGCGTCGCCGCCGCTCAGGTCGAACGTCGGCGAGATCAGGTATGTGGTGCCGCCGTCCACGTCGGTGTCGCCGGGTCCGTTCTGTGTGACGTAGCAGTAGCCGGATCCGTCATAGTCGGTCGGCGGGTCGCCACGCGTGCCGCCGCCGTTCGGGATGGCCCGCTGCCAAGCTCCGGCGGTCAGACCCGAGCTGTTCTGCACCGTCCAGCCTTGGTTCGTGTTGAAGTTGTCGCTGAACACGGTGACAAGGCTGCCAGCACTTATCGTCTTGTAGGTGCTGGTCGGAGCGTTGCTAGGCGAAGTGACGAGCGCGTTTTCCGTCGTCCTTGCAGAGACATAGTAGTTGATGGTCGTCCCGCAAGGTATGGCCGGGAACACTGCGTCGTAGACGTTCGGCGAGACCTCGTTCATCGCGATCTCGGTGTAGCCGCCACCGGTGCTGTAGTGCAGCTTGCCGGTTCCGGGCTGTGGCTGCTTGGACAGCGCGCTCACCACGACCCGCATTGTAGTGCCCCCCGCCGGGCTTACGGTCTCGGGCTGCCCGTCCGGGAAAGTGAACTTCAACAGCGAGAGAGGCGGAGCCGTGAGGTTCTTCGCTCCGAAGCCCGTCGCGATCTCGTTGTAGTGCGGCGTGCCGTCTGCGATGTCGCCGTTATCGTCGTCCAGCGTCAGCACGTCAATCGTGATGCCTGGGTTGACCGATGGCGGGCGGAGCAGAATCGAGTTCAGCCAAAGTGCGCTGATGATGTTGTGGTACTCGACGGGCTCGGTGACCATCAACTGGTCACGGGTCAACCAGAAAGCGCCGGAGAGGACCTGCCCGCAGAGGTGCGCTTCTCCCGAGCACGGGTAATTCACCGTGTTGTAGCAGTTGCGTAGACACGCGTTGCCTCCCAGAAAGCCGTAACCGAGGCACGGGTCCTGCAGGAGGAACGCCGAAGACACGTCTGCCATGCCCTCATGGTAATCACCGGTTGCGCTGGTGTGCCCGCTGTACACGATGTGGTGACCGTACTCGTGAGCGATGACGGACGAGTACGCGGTGTTGGGGCACCCGCCGCCCGCTCGATAGAAGTTGATCGAACTGTAATCGTAGTACGCGTTGCAAGTGTTGTTCAGGTTCACGTTGCACGGAAGCTGCACGTCGACTCCGGGATAGGTAGGTACGTGCTGCTTAACGAAGTTGTGAATGTTCGTCGTCCAGATGAACCCGTTCATCTGCGCCGTCAAGTACTCCGACGGTGTGGGGTTGTACAGGAAGTTGCCCGGTCCTGGGGGCGTCACTGTCTGCGAGAGGGACAGAATCGAGCCTGCAGCAGTGGTGAGCCTAACCCAGCGGCCGGCCTGCGTCGCACCCGAACCACCGACCGAGGTGCTCAACGTGACGTCCGAGCTGCCGCCGTGCGGGATCACGTAGTTGCCGCTCGCGTCTGTATACGCGGCGTTACCGCCCGTCAAGCGAACCCAGATGTCCCGGATCGGCTGGATGGTCGGTGGGTTGTCCGTGCGGTCCGGCTTAACTCCGGGCGTCGCATAGCCTAGCACCTGACCGGTGACGTCCACGTACAGGATTCGGTCCTCCATGCGGAGCAAAGGAGCATCAGGCTTCGATGCGTCTACGATGAACTCGTAAGCTTCGGGATCATCCGGATTGCCATTGCTGCCAGTGAAGCGGTAGGCGTAGGTCGCCTTACCGTCTTGTGCATACACGATGAACTCCGGCTGGCTGAAAGTGAAATCGGGGTACCAGCGGGCCCAGCGGGCCATCGCGTCCTGGACACCGATCCGGATGGGTGTTAGGGCCACATTGGTGATGTCGTACACGTTGGCGGAAGCCAAGACCACTGGGTAGCCGGGCTCGTTCTTCACCAACACAGTGAGGTAGGCCCGGTCCACTTCGAGACCGTTGCAGAACTGCCGATAGTGAAGCACCGTGAACTTGCCCTGCATCAACTCGTGCTCGGCCTCGAACACGAGATTGCTGCTGGGAACTCCGAATGCGTCGCTATAGGCTCTCAAGAACGCGTCGGCCGACCGCTCCGGGGTGCCGAACGCGGACATCTTGGTGCCGTAGACACGGCTAAGCTTGCCCTCCGATGTGAAAAACCGAACGGCGGGATAATCGCGCTGAAGCCGTTGCGTCGCAGCCTGCTTGCTCTCCGCCGCACCGGCGGACAGCGCCAGAACCACGGCCATCGCGGCTAATGCCAACCTAAGCACAGGTACGCCTCCAAACTCCTAGATATCTGCGCCCTGGCCCTGGCGATGTGCCTGGGCTCGGCACGCAGTCGAACAAAAGACCAATTCGGCAAACCCGGTCCCCCGCAAAGACCCGAACACGCGGGCAAGGCCGGTTCATTCCGAATCGGACCCTCTGCGTTAGGAGTCAACACATTGCCTGCCTGTCCAGTTCCCGGGTTCGCGGGCCGCGCGCGACAAGGACCGGAGGGGCGCCAGGAAGGCGCCCCTCCGCAGTCAGTCAGACGTGTAATCCGTAGACCCTTACGGGGCCCCGACCATCCCGAAGTTCGAAAGAACGATGTTCAGGTCCACGAGGTTCACGGATCCATCCCAGTTCAGGTCGCCTGTGCCGCCTGCGTTCCCGAAGAACGACAGAATGGCATTCAGGTCAACGATGTCGACCGTGTTGCTATCGTTGACATCGCCGTTGGACAGCGAGAAGTTCACCGTGGTCGAACCGGAGACCGTGACGTTGGGCACCACCTGTCGCAGCCAGTTCACGAACTTGACCGCCACGTCGTAGGTGCCCGCCGGCACATTAGACGTCGAGTAGTTCCCAGCGCCATCCAGCACGATGGTCGCACTATGAATCACGGTGCCGGACGGAATCTCCCGGAACTGGATCGTTGCACTCTGGCCTGGCCCGCCGAGATACTGCTCGAGCGTGACCACGCCGCTGACAGTCGCTCCACCAGGAGCCACGTCGAGTGTGGCGGTGCCGTTCGAGGCGTTGTACAAGCTGTCGCCCGCGAAGGAGGCAGTGATCGTTTTTGCACCTGTGCCGAGTTCCGCCGGGATGACCCAGTTGACCGTCGCAACGCCACCGAAGGCCGTGACCGCCGAGCCTGCAGAGTAGCCGCCGACATCGAACGAAACGGTCCGACCGACGAGCGGGAGATTGTCCGTCGTGCGGCGAAGGGTGGCGGTGAGCGTCACGGGTTGGCCGCTCGTGCCGCTGGCATTCTGCGGTGTTACCGAAGTGTTGGCCTTCTGAACGGTCAAAGTTGCTGTGTCGCTCGATGGGTCATGCAGTGAGTCGCCGTCGAACTCCACCGTGATCGTCTTGGCTCCGACTCCGCCGCCCTCCTGCGGTGTGTAGGCGACGGTGCCGATGCCGTTCGAGCCCGTTGTCGCCGTGCCGACGTTCACACTGTCTACCTTGAATGTCAGGCTCTGCCCTTCGAGGAGAGCGCCGTCCGTAGCGCGGGTCAGTTTGGCGCTCAGGTTGATACTCTGTCCGAGCGGTCCGGAGGCATCGTAGGCCTCTACGACGGAGCTCGCCTTCGTAACCGTCAAGTTTCCACTGCCCGTGGATGCTGCATAGGTGCCGTCGCCCGCGAAGTCTGCTTGGATCGTCTTCACGCCCGTGCCCAGGCTCGGCGGAATCGTGTAGTTCACAGTCGCCACACCGCTTCCGTTCGTAGTTCCTGAGCCGACGGAATTGGAGGCGACCTTGAAGCTGACAGTCTTCCCCGAGAGCGGCGCACCGTCCGAGTCTCGCGTCAACGTTGCGCTCAGCGTGACGGTGGCACCGATTTGGCCCCCGGCATTCAACACCAGCAGTGTGGTGGGGTCTCCGGGTGGTGTCAGCGTAACCTGCTGAACCCATGTGCGCCAGGTGCTGCCCGAGGTTGCGTGCGGGTACTCATTGAAGTGCCAGAAGGTGCGATCATCCTGCGGGTCGACCACGGTACCGGTGTAGTCTCCCCATCGCACAGGACTACCACCCTCGCCGGTGTAGTAGCGGGCGCCCGCCTTGATGACCGTCGGCACCGTCATTTGACCGGGCGGGTCGGATGCCAGGCGGTAGGCATAGTAGATGGAGGCATACTCATTACTCGACGCCCGACAGAACCCCATGAACAGCGTGTCGTCCTGATTGACCGCAACCGACGGGAACCACTGATACACACCGGCCGTGATCACGGTACCGCTCGTCGTGACACTCACCGACGTCGGCCAGTTGGACGTGTTCAGCTGGTACCAACGGCAGGCAGCCACGCTACTCTGCCCAATCGTGTGCGCGAAGTAGATCGAGTTGTTGCGCCAAACCGAGTTGTAAGTTCGAGTGTCGATCGTATCGAGTCGTACCGTACCACCCTGTTGAACCGCGGAGGGAGGGGCGGAGAACGATGTCACGGTGGCGTTCTTCTTCGTTAGCGACGGGGTGCCGAGCGGATTGTTTACGCCAAAGATATTGACCCGATTGGTACCCTGCACGTCCGCGAGGAAAGGCGCCTGTGGCGTGCCCCAGTGCTGAGCGGGCTGGATCGTGAATGCGGTGCTTCCGTCTGCGTTCGTGATGCTCCACAGATCGCTGTAGGTAATACTGCTGGCAAAGTCCAGGAGCTGTTGCTTGGGGATCACCCGCAACTTGACGTACTGGTAGGCCCACGTGCTGCGATTGAACATGTTGGCGGTGATGTAGAGCGCATCCTGGCTCACCCCCATGCCGGGATAATCCGACATGTTGTTGGTGGCAGTTCCGCCGTTGACCGTCGAGTCGATTGCGTACTTCTTCCACGTGCCGTTCGGATCGCTGTCATCCGATACTGCCAATAGGTACCACGAGTAGTAGCTGTTGTTGAGACCCAGAATCAGCAGGAACCACCGACCGCTGTCATGGTCATAAATAACACGCGGGTCCGACGTGAACGTGAACCCGGCAAGCCCGCTGAAGAAGGTTCCGAACGACGAGGAGTAGGTTTGGCTCCCTGATTTGTTGTAGATTCGAAAGCCGGCGTTGGTAGCTACGAGCACGTGATTCGGTCCGACGGCCAAAATGGGGTCGGGTGGCCACACAGATCCTGACGAGACGCTATCCCAACCGATATCCGCGAGACCCACGTCGGCCCCGCTCCGTTGGATGATGTCGAAGTTCCACACCTTGCCCGGCTTGATCTTGGGCGGTTCGGTGTTATCCTGCTTCAGCGGACGCCATGACCAGGTCAGCTCGAAGGGACGAAGCATCATCCGGTTGTAGACGTCCATTTCGTCCTCCACGACGGAGGGTGGCGTTACCGTAACGGTGGCCACAGGGTCTCGGCCATCGAACTCCGACTGCCCGAGCGCCGACCCCGCCGACATGACAGTCGGAATCAGCACTAGGGAGTGCAGAGCTAAGCGAGAGAGACGAACGAGCATGCAGTACCTCCTAGATTCCTCACAATCATCCAGGGCCCCCTCGCAACTCGGCTTGCCCCGGGGCGCCCGAGTCGCCATCGAACCATTCCACATCAGAGGGGTCAGGGCAGACAGTCCTATTAACATGAGTCCTGTGGACGAGGTTCCTTAGTCTTACGGCGCAAATAGAGCGAGCCGCAACCGGGGGGGAGGTTGCGGCCGCTATTCCAGTCGCGTCCGCGATCTTTGGGGGGCGAGCCGCGTCGCAACTGTCGTAAGGTTCACGTTGTGCAGTCAGAAAAGCGCATTCAGAAGACCACTGTTGCGCCCTTGCCCTCTTTGCGCATTCTAGCATGATTCCCGCCGAAACGGGACATAACGGGTCTTGTTTCGTGGGAAACCGCACTATCTAGCCCGCATTACTTAGCGGTTCGAAATGTGCTGTGAAGTGCCGCAATGTCGGCGCTTGATGCGTGATCCGATACCCGTGTACGTCCTCTCGTTGCTCGAATGCCTCCAGAATCACCTCCGCCATGTAATCTACGTGACTTTGCGTATACACTCTTCTAGGCACAGCGAGGCGCACCAGGTCCATGTCGGCAAAGGTCTCTCCCGACGCCGTGTGCTTGCCGAACATCACGCTTCCGATCTCCACTCCCCGGATGCCTCCGACCAGGTACAGCGCGCAGACGAGGGCTTGGCCCGGATACTGCTCGATGGGCACGTGGGGCAGGAACGCTCGTGCGTCTATGTAGGCTGCATGTCCCCCCGGCGGCTGGACGGTTGCGACGCCCTCTTCATTCAGCTTGCGCGTGAAGTAGCGCGTGCTCGCCATGCGGTATTCCAGGTAGTGTGGGTCCAGCACCTCGGTCAGACCGACTGCCATCGCCTCGAGGTCTCGCCCCGCGAGCCCCCCGTAAGTCGGAAAGCCCTCGGTGAGGATGAGATTGGTCCTCGCCCGCTGCGCCAAGCCGTCACTGTTCAGCGCCAAGAATCCGCCGATGTTGCACAGCCCGTCCTTCTTACAGCTCATCGTGGCGCCGTCGCAGTACGAGAACATCTCGCGTGCGATCTCTCTCGGGCTTTTGTCCTCATAGCCCGGCTCACGCATCTTGATGAAGTATGCGTTCTCGGCGAAACGACAAGCATCGAGGAAGAACGGAATGCCGTTCTCGTGCAGCAGGCGGGACATCTCGCGAATGTTCTCCATCGAGACCGGCTGGCCCCCGCCCGCGTTGTTGGTGACGGTAACCATGCCTAGCGGAATGCCGTCCCTGCCCAGCTCCTTGATCAAGTCCTCCAGCTTGTTCAAGTCCACATTCCCCTTGAACGGGTGCATCGAGGCGGGGTCCTTGCCCTCGGGGATGACCAGGTCGAGCGCCTCGGCGCCGGTGTGCTCGATGTTCGCGCGCGTGGTGTCGAAGTGGTTGTTGCTGGGGATCACCAGGCCCTCGCCCGCTACCAGCGAGAAGAGAATTCTCTCCGCGGCGCGTCCTTGGTGCGTGGGGATCACGTGCTTCAATCCGGTGATGCCCTTTACCACTTCCTCGAAGCGGTAGAAGCTACGGCTACCGGCATAGCTCTCGTCGCCCTGCATGATCGCAGCCCACTGTGCCGAGGACATGGCGGCCGTCCCGCTGTCTGTCAGCAGGTCGAACATCACGTCGTCGGCGTGAAGCAGGAAGGGGTTGTAGTGTGCCTGACGCAGCAGGCCTTCGCGTTCCTCTCTGGTCGTGAAGCGGATCGGCTCCACGCTCTTGATGCGAAAGGGCTCGATAACCGTGCGCATATTCTCTGGGTTCCCCGTGGGCAGAGTCACTCCTGTCGCCAGGACGCCCGAAGGTAGACTAGGGTCGGATCACGGCTCATCGGGGGATGCTCATGAACAACAGCTTCGGTGCCCGGGCTTCGGTGCGGCTCGGCGACGACTCCTTTACCATCTATCGTCTCGACGTGCTCGAGCGGCAAGGCCTTCGGCTCGCCAGGCTGCCTTATTCGCTGCGCGTGCTGCTGGAGAATCTGCTGCGTCGCGAGGACGGCGTGACCGTCACGCCCGAGCACGTGATGGCCTTGGCGAATTGGGATCCCACCGCGGAGCCCTCGCAGGAGATCGCGTTTTCGCCGGCCCGGGTCGTACTGCAGGATTTCACCGGCGTTCCTTGCCTGGTGGACCTGGCCGCGATGCGTGATGCGGTTGCCGAGATGGGCGGGGACGCGAGTCGCGTCAATCCACAGCAGCCTGTGGAGCTGGTGGTGGACCACTCCGTGCAAGTAGATGCATTCGGCACCCCCGAGGCCAACCGTCTGAATGTCGCGAAGGAGTTCGAGAGGAACAGTGAGCGCTACGCCTTTCTGAAGTGGGGGCAGAGCGCATTCCGCAACTTCCGTGTGGTGCCCCCTAACACGGGCATAGTGCATCAGGTGAACCTGGAGTACCTCGCGCGAGTGGTGTTCGTCCAGGACGAAGACGGTGAAAAACTGGCTTACCCGGATACGCTAGTGGGCACCGACTCGCATACTACGATGATCAATGGCTTGGGAGTGTTAGGTTGGGGCGTAGGAGGCATAGAGGCGGAGGCTGCTATGCTCGGACAACCCGTCTCCATCCTTGTCCCGCAAGTGGTAGGCGTGCGAGTCACTGGAGTTTTGCCGGAAGGTGTTACCGCTACCGACTTGGTTTTGACGGTAACACAGATGCTTCGCACCCACGGGGTGGTAGGGAAGTTCGTGGAGTTCTTCGGCGCCGGACTGGAGTCTCTTCCGGTTGCCGACCGGGCTACCATCAGCAACATGTGTCCAGAATACGGTGCCACGTGTGCCATGTTCCCCGTGGATGACGAGACGCTGCGGTACCTGCGCCAGACCGGTCGCCCGCCGGATTTCGTCAGCAGGATCGAGGGCTACGCCAAAGAGCAGGGACTCTTCCGAGAGCGAGGCACCCCTGAGCCCGAGTTCACCGCCGTGCTCGAACTGGACCTCTCCAAAGTGGAGAGCAGTGTGGCTGGACCTCGAAGGCCACAGGATCGCGTACCGCTCAGCCGTGTCGCCCATTCCTTCTCGAAGGCACTGCCCGACCTACGAGGACCGAACGGGAGGGAGCACGCGGGCAAGGGGACCCTAAAGCACGGGAACGTGGTGATAGCGGCGATTACTAGCTGCACGAATACATCGAATCCAGCCGTCATGTTGGCGGCTGGGCTCCTCGCTAAGAAGGCAGTGCAGCGCGGCCTGACACGCAGGCCATGGGTCAAGACCTCTCTCGCCCCCGGCTCTAGGGTGGTCACTACCTATCTAGAACGTGCCGGCCTTACTCCCTACCTGGAGCAGCTGGGGTTTCATACGGTCGGCTACGGGTGCACCACGTGCATTGGCAACTCGGGACCACTGCCCGAAGAAGTGTCACGAGAGATCGAGGAGAATGGCCTGGTAGTGTGCGCCGTGCTCTCGGGCAATCGCAACTTCGAGGGTAGGGTTCACTCCGAAGTGCGGGCTAACTATCTCATGTCACCGCCGCTCGTGGTGGCGTATGCCATCGCCGGTCGCATCGATATCGATCTCACTACCGAGCCACTGACGCTCGATGCGTCGGGAGTGCCGGTATACCTTAGAGACCTGTGGCCATCGAACGCCGAAATTGCTTCAGCCGTCGAGCACTGCATCGGCTCCGAGATGTTCGAAAACAACTACAAGGATGTGTTTCGAGGCGATGAGAACTGGGAGTCGATAAACATAACACCTGCCGAGCGATTCCAGTGGCAGCCGGACTCCACCTACGTGCGCCGGCCGCCGTACTTCGATGGTATGCCCGTGGATGCCCCAGAGACGGTCGACGACATCCGAGGCGCGCGCGTCTTAGCGTATCTGGGTGATAGCATCACAACGGATCACATATCCCCTGCAGGCAGCATCAAGAAGGACTCGCCTGCGGGACGTTACCTGCTAGA
Source organism: Fimbriimonadia bacterium (assembly GCA_039961735.1). Classification (NCBI taxonomy): domain Bacteria; kingdom Bacillati; phylum Armatimonadota; class Fimbriimonadia; species Fimbriimonadia bacterium. The sequence goes on along the minus strand of JABRVX010000048.1, from coordinate 47,727 downwards.
ACACGGAGTCGAATGGCAGGACTTCAACTCCTATGGGTCGCGCCGCGGCAATCACGAGGTGATGGTGCGCGGGACGTTTGCGAATGTGCGGATTCGGAACAAGCTGACCCCTGGGGCTGAGGGGGGTGTTACCACCTATCTGCCAACCGGCGATGTGATGAGCATCTACGATGCGGCCGTCCGCTACCAGCAGGACGGAACATCCCTCATCGTGCTAGCGGGCAAGGAGTACGGTTCCGGCTCCAGTCGCGACTGGGCGGCAAAGGGGCCGTATCTACAAGGCGTTAGGGCGGTCATAGCGGAGAGCTTCGAGCGGATTCATCGTTCCAATCTGATCGGCATGGGCATCATCCCGCTGCAATTCCTGCCGGGCGAGAGCGCCGAGAGCCTAGGGCTGACAGGCACGGAGCACTTCGATGTGCTCGGGCTGTCTGACGCTGTCGCCTCCGGGTTCGCCGGCGGGCGAAGACTGCAGGTGGTAGCGCAGGAAGGTACCCGTTGGCAACGGTTCGATGTCGAGGCGAGAATCGACACGCCGCGCGAGCTCGATTACTACCGCCACGGCGGCATTTTGCAGTTCGTGGTTCGTTCGCTACTGCAGTCGCAAGGTTGAGCGCACTGTGCCGGCGCGTTCGTGGCGCGCGGTGATCTTCACGGTACCGCCGCGCGGGGCACGAATCGTCCACACGAGTCGCAGCCTATCGTCGGTACTGTCTGCAGACCACACGCCGGCCGCACCCCGATAACACCGACCCTCGAGCTGAGCATGCTCCTCGCGAAGCTTGCCCGTTTCCAGCGTGGCTCCGCGTGGCAATTCGATCTCGGTCACGATGGGCCTTGACAGCTTGTTGTTCAGAGCCTTCTTGGTTACGTAGGTGGGCAGCCAGCCCGTGTTTTGCAGTACCAGTTCGACGCGATATGCACCTTGGCCAATCGCCTTGGCGCTGCTCGAGATGATCTCGAGCTTCGGTGCGATTCTCAGATGGAACATCAGCCAGTCGGCGAACGGGGCGATCTCCTTTTCCAGCATGTGGGGCGGTGGATTCCTCCAGCAATAGGCTACATCCCACCCACCGAGCTCCACCTTGCCTAACTGCGGGTGTTCGTAAGGGTACCACTCGATGTAGCCTTTGCCCTTTAGCACCTTCTCGGACCACTCCAGCATCTTGACGTCGTCTTCCACAGGGTGCTCGCGGTACCAGTCTATGTATTTGTACTCGCCTATTCCGGCTTGCCGCTGTGGGCTCCATATCTCCACAGTCCAGGCATGCACGCCACGATGTTCATACATCCAGTCATCGAACACACCCGTGATGATCTCTTTGGGGTGGTAGCGGAACTCGTGATAGACGGAGATCGCCGGATAGCCCGTGATTTCCGTACCCTTCGCGCCAATAGTCTTGTAGTTCCACACGTCTTCAGCGGGCAACTCGTCCTCGGCGAACCGACTCGGTGGCCGCAGTAGTACACCGCTGAAGGTGTGAAAGCAAACGGCGCCCGTGATGTTAGGATGTTTGCAGATGAAGTCCACCTGTGCCCGAATCTCCGGCTCCGAAGTAGGGAAGGGGCCAGCTCCGTGCTGTTCGCCCTCCAACCGCCAGCCGATGGGGTAGTTCCGGTTGAGGTCTAGGCCCTCTTTGGTCCGAGCCATGGGAATCAGGAACCCGTCGTAGTTCTCGATTCTGCCTTCGGGGAGAAGACGATAGTAGGTGCCCCCCGTCTCGTCCGGCGCGCGCGGCACCAGCAGCTTCGGGTGGTCGGGATGCGGCTTCCACGAACCGTTCGGATCGGGGATTCGCATCTGCAGCATGCGCCCATCGCCGTCCATGTCCTCTCGAATCAGCCCTTCGATGGGGTCCTCGTCGTACGGCCATGGGCGGGTGCTGGAGCGAATGATCTTCGGCTTGTCGGCCAGAGCCCACTCCGCACCGTCTGGGTTCAGCCGTGGGCACACGTAGAAGACACGCGTGTCCAGCAGCGACCGAATGCCCTCGTTTTTTGGGTCTTCCGTGAGCAGCTTGTGGATGAGGTAGAGGCACGCCGATGAGGCCGACACCTCGGATGCGTGAATGTTTCCGTCCACCCACATCGCGGGCTTCTCCGTATCCGGCCCGGTCTTGAAGCGCGTTATCGTGCAGAGCCAGATGTCCCTGCCCTCATAGCTCTTACCGATCGATTCGTACCGAAAGATGTCCGGGCGCTGTTGGGAGAACTGCTTCAGGAAGCGGGTGATGTCGGCGTAGCGATAGTAGCGGTCGAAGCGCAGCGCAGCCATGTTCGGTCCTCCTTCTCGCATTGAGCGAGCCGTAGTGCGATTCGTCCTAGCCGCCGACCGTCCTGCCGCTAACTTGCGTGCCGATGGTCCTCACGGGTACTTTGCGGGTGTCATGGATGAGGCTGCAGGTAGGGACTCGTGAAGTATCTGACCAATCAGGACCTTCTCTGGATCAACTCCCAGTTGTTGAAGCGAGTCGTGGGGTTTCGGGTCATGGACCTCGAAGAGTGCATCGGCTACCAGTACGCATACAAGCTGGAGCCCGAGGTCTATCGCGATGCAGGACGCTTCTTCGAGGGGCTGCTCCGCCGAAAGCCCTTCGACGAGGGCAACGAAGTCACAGCGCTCGTGGCAGCCCTGTGCCTTCTCAAGGTCAACGGGTTATCGCTGACGGCGAGTAGGGAAGAGGCTCACGAAGTACTCGAGCGCGTCTCCCGCGGCGATCTCACGGGCGCAGAGGCCCTCCGTTCGCTGGCGCAGGGCGAGCCGGAGCCGATTCCCGACGGACAAGTGGCATCTGCCATGAGACAGGTTCTCAGCGTATACGCTTAGCTATGTAGTGCACCCGATCGCTGGTGGGCCTGGGACGCTCCAGCGAGTAGCTGTGGTAGGCGCGAATGTCTGCGAACCCGGCCTCCTTCAGCCAGGATCGAATTTCCTGGGTCGAGTGTGCGCGTTGCACGTGAACTTCTACGAAGCTATCGGGGGGGTCATCCGTCCAGAACTCCATCCGCACGGTGCACAGCTTCGTCTCTTCGTCATAGCTGCTGCGCCACTTGTAGCGGACTGGCGCCCCCTTGGTCATAACTTCTTGGTCGAACAGCTTGCTGACGAAGGCGTACTCGGTGTTCAGATCGAATACGAGCAGGCCATCCGGCTCCAGGTGAGCGGCTATGCGGTGCAACGCCGCTCTCAGCCTCTCCGGGTCGGTGATGTAGTTCAGGCTGTCGAAGAAGCTGAGCGCCGTGTCGAAGGTCTCGGGCAGGTCCATCTCGGCGAGGTCCTGGGCGAAGAAGGCGATGTCCTGTCCGCTCGTCTCGGCCTTCTCTTTTGCGGTCCGGATCATCTGCAGGGACTTGTCAACCCCCGTGACGCTTAGCCCCTTCGCCGCCAGCATGCGGCACACGGTGCCCGTCCCGCAGCACGCATCGAGCACCTTCTTCGGCTTGTGGTCAACCATCTCGCACAGCAGCTCGAAGTAGCTGATCCACATGCGATAGGGTACACCCCGCATCAGAATATCGTAGTGGGGGGCTATCCGGGTGAATGACGCGTGCGTGGACATACGGTTGGATTGTACCGAAGCCCACCCCGAGATCGATTCGCGGAGGATCTCCCACACACCGCCCCGAGGCCGGACAATATGTGCCAAACTTGCACTCGAAACCTGCCCGACGCCGCCCGGAGGTGCCTCGGGTGTGGAGGCTAGCGAATGTTTCGTCGTCTCTGGAACTACATCAAAGCACTTTTCAATCGAACGATGGACCGGTTGGAGGACCCCGAGATCCTACTCGACCAGGCCCGTCGGGAAATGCGTGAGAACCTCGCTTCGAACCGAGAGCGAGCGATACAGGCCATCACGCAAAAGAACAACCTGCAGCACCTGGTGGATGACCACACCAGGCGCATCGCCGCTCTGCAGGCCAACGCGGAGCAGGCGCTACGACAGGGGAACCGCGATCTCGCGCGGCAGCTTTTGCGAGAAAAGGCGCATCTGGAGCAGACGCTCGAGGGTCTGAAGGCATCGCTCGCGCAGGCGACCGAGACCGTCGAAGCGATCAAAGTGGCGATGCGGCGTCAGGAGGAGCAGGTCAAAGCCAAGTACGCCGAGATGCTGGCATTGAAGGCTCGATGGAAACAGGCCCAGATCACCAAAGAGATCAACAAGGCCATGGAAAGCCTCACCTTCGAGACCACGGAGCAAGACTGGAGCGTCGCCGCAGAAAAAATCCGCCATGCCGAGTCAGAAGCCGCAGCGCGACAAGAAATGATGGCATCCAGCCTGCAGGGCAAGATGTTGCAACTCGAAGATCAGACGATGGACGCCGTCGCTGAGAAAGAGCTGCAGGAACTAGAGCAGCGGATGGGCTTGGCGGGTCCCGCGCCGACGACGCAGCAGATACCCTCGTCCGTGCAGGATGTAGAAGCAGAACTGGCCGAGCTGGAGCAGAGGCTCGGCTCCCAGCCGCCCGCGCAGCAGGACTAGAGGCTAGCGGGACCTAGTCTTCCGGCCGCGGGCCAGGCTCCCAGCCTTGCTCGCTTGCGCGCATCAATACTTCTACGTGCATGTCGTCCGTGACTCGGCTCTGGCACGACAGGCGAAACTCCCCGAGCACCCCGTCCTCTTCGAGGCATTGTCGCTCGACTTCGCCCATCGGCGGCTCTGGGCTGTGAAAGCGCACGCGACACGTGGTGCAGCGTGCTTTGCCGCCACAGCGATGCGAGATGTCTACCCCCGAGTCCTCAATAGCCAGCACCAGCTTCTTGCCTAACTCGACTTCGAACTCACCGACCCCTTCGATTCGCAACTTTGGCACCCGATGTGACCTCCTTCGTTCGCGCATCGTACCTTCCGCCGGCTGGCAGTGGCAGGCTACACTGGGTCCTGGAGGTGAGCCCATTTGGAAATAAGGCGTCTGTCCGAGCGGACCGAGATCTTGGCGGGAGACCACACACGGCTTCGCGAGATGCTGCACGGCCCTAATGAGGGTCTGCCGCTTGGCTACAGCTTGGCATGGGCGAGCCTTCCGGTCGGCGCGAAGAGTCTGCCGCACCGACTGCGGGAGTCGTCCGAGGTGTACTACTTCTTGCTCGGTCAGGGCCGGATGCACGTTGGCGGAGAAGAGGCGTGGGTAACGGCAGGAGACACCGTCCTGGTCCCGCCCGGTGTAACTCAGTGGCTCTCCAATGAGGGGGAGACAGATCTCGAGTTCCTGTGCATCGTTGACCCGGGTTGGCGGGCACACGACGAAGAGGTTTGAACTGCCGCGCCGGCCTAACGCGCCGCACGCCACCGGCAGTTTGGGTCGTGCAGACCCGGGACTGCGCTGTCAGCCGTCCGACATTGTTCGCTCGAGAATCACGGGCTTTGCCGCAACCGGCTCCTCGTTCAGCCGGACCGCCTGCGACACGGTCGCTGCGGCCCGTTCTGAGGCCTCGCGGTCGCGAGCGTACACAGTGGCTATGGGCGTTCCTCGCTCGACGCGGTCTCCCACTTCGATCTTCATCACAACCCCGACTTGCGGGTCAATCGGATCCTCCTTCCGTTGCCTCCCCGCGCCCAGTTCGACCACGGCCCTGCCCACCTCTCCGGCGTCAATCCCTGACACGTATCCGCTGCTCTGGGCAGTCACCGTAACGCCGGCCAGACCCTCCATTAGGGTTCCTGGCTCGTCGCAGATGCAGGGATCGCCTCCCTGTAACTCGACAAGGGCGCGGAATCGGTCGAGAGCGGAGCCATCGCCAAGCCGCGTCTTCGCCAGAAGGTATCCCTGCTGGTCATGCTCGGCAATGCTCGCAGCAACCAGCGCTTCTGCAGCTAGCGCAAGGCAGAAGTCCTGGAATCGCGCCGGCCCCTCGCCTCGTAGAGTGCGAATGGCTTCGATCACCTCGAGCGCGTTGCCGACTGCGTGGCCGAGCGGCGCCTGCATGTCGGAGATGAGCGCCACCACTCGCTTGCCCGCCGCTCTGCCTACTTCCAGGAGCGACTTGGCCAGTGCTCGGGCGTCCTCCAGGCTCTGCATGAATGCACCGCTTCCGCACTTCACGTCTAAGAGCAACACCTCGGCCCCGGCAGCCAGCTTCTTCGACATGATGCTCGCGGTGATGAGCGAAATATTGCCCACCGTTGCTGTCGCGTCTCTCAGCGAGTACAACAGGCGGTCAGCGGGAGCGAGACGCTGGGTCTGGCCTGCGAGGCAGCAGCCGCACGCGCCGGCTACCTTCAGCATCTCCTCCGGCTCCAGTGCAGTTCGGAAGCCCGGGATGCTCTCCAACTTGTCCACCGTGCCGCCCGTGATGCCGAGCCCTCGCCCCGACATCTTGACCACCGTGCACCCGCAAGCCGCAAGAAGTGGCACGACCACCAAAGTGGTCTTGTCACCCACTCCACCCGTCGAGTGCTTGTCCACGTGCGGCGGGGGTAGGGCCGAGAGGTCGAGTTGGGTCCCGCTTTCGGCCATGATATGGGTTAGGGCCAGTGTTTCCTCGGGGGAGAGCCCCCGCAAGTACGCCGCCATCAGCCACGCGCTGACCTGATAGTCGGCAACGCGACCGGCAACGTAGCCGCCGACGAGATCCTGGAGATCTGCCGGCGTATTCGTTCTGCCGTCGCGCTTGGCGGCGATGATGTCCTGAATGCGCATGGTCGGCAAAGTGTATCACCGCGTCATCACTGAGGGTGCGATCCGAATTGCTCGTTGGTTGGCGGGATTCGCGGGTGCAAGACGACCACAAATGTGCAATAATGCCATGCCGTGTGCGACGAGGCGCGCGGGACCCGTTTTGCCGAGTCCTTCGTGCGATTTTGGAGCGTGACCAGTGATGATTGACGAGGAACTTGAGCCTGGCATTCCGACCGCCACGCCAGGCGACGACATGCCGACCGTAGCCGAATCTTCTCAGCCCGAGCCGACCGTCGGCATCTCCAACGGCGAGGAGGAGCCCGCCTCGATGGAAGAGGCTCTCCAAGACGATACCTTGAGGCGGGAGTACGACCAGTCTTTCCGCCGCCTCTCTCGCGGGCAGTTGCTCCGTGGCACCGTCGTCCACGTCGAACCCGACCGCGTTTTCGTGGACATGGGAGGGAAGACGGAGGGCATCATTCCCCTTGCCGAACTGAGTGCCGAGCCACTCACCACGGCTGAGGGTGTAGTGAACTTGGGCGACGAGATCTCGGTAGTCGTCCTGAACCCCGAGGGAGCCGACGGCAACCCGGTTCTCTCGAAGAAGAGGGCGGATTTCGAGGATTGGTGGGCCAAGATCGAGCGCTGCTATGAGCGCCAAGAGATCATTACTGCACTGGTCACAGAGCGAGTGAAGGGCGGCCTCGTCGTAGACATCGGGGTCCGTGGTTTCGTCCCGGCGACCCACGTGGGAAACGGCAAGCTTCGGAACATCGAGCGCTTCGTCGGCCAGAGCCTCCCGCTTCGCATTCTCGAAATCGACCGAGAGCGACGCAAGGTTGTTCTGTCGAACCGATTGGCCGAGGAGGAGCGGCGCGAAGAGGCAAAACATCGCATCTTCGGCTCTTTACGCGTAGGCGAAGTGGTGGACGGCGTGGTTCGGCGTATCGTAGATTACGGTGCGTTCGTGGATATCGGCGGCGTGGATGGTCTGTTGCACGTGAGCGAGATGTCCTGGACTCGCATCAACCACCCGTCCGAGGTTCTGAAGGAAGGCGACGAGATCAAGGTCAAGATCCTTCGTCTGGATCAGGAGATCGGCAAAATCTCCCTCGGCTACCGCCAAGTTCAGCCCGATCCTTGGAGCATCGTAGCTGACAAGTACAAGGTCGGGCAGGTCATCGAAGTGCCCGTGTCGCGCCTCGTTCAGTCGGGAGCGTTCGTCAAACTCGAAGAGGGTGTGGAGGCGTGGCTGCCGGTCAGCGAAATGGCGCACAGGCGGGTCTCCCGCCCGTCGGAGGTCGTCACCGAGGGACAGACGATTCAGTGTCAGGTGATGGACATTCGCGCCCCAGAGCGGCGTATGGTAGTGAGCCTCCGGGCTCTGGAGCGCCATATCGAGCGGGAGGCGGTGGAACGACACGGACGTTCGAGCCACAAGGGCGGGGCGACCATCGGCGAGCGCGTTGGCGCACTGAAAGAGATGCTCACGAGGAAGTCGGAGGAAACTGCTGTAGCCAAGGCGGAACATTCCACTGAGGAAGCACCTGCCCCCGAGGCAGCATCTCAGACGGAGAGTGTTCCGGAGCCGGCTGCCGAAGAACCTGTCGCTCCCGAGCCTCCTGTGGCAGAAGAGCCCGCGAGTGACCCGGAGCCTGTGGAAGTGCCTGCCGAGGCCTCAGCCGAAGACGCCGCTGCTCCGGATGAAACGCAATCCTAGCGAGACTAGGACGTTCCGCCGGGTGCTGCAAAGAACGAACTCTGGCGCCGCTTCGCGTTCGCGAAGCGGCGCTGTCGTTTCCCGGCCTCCCGGCCCGTTGCACGTGGCGATTACCGGGGGCGCCTGCGCCGGAAAGTCCACCGTCCTCAGCTACTTCGCCGAGCTCGGGGTCCCCACGTTCAGTGCCGACGAGGTGGCTCGCGAACTCACCCGACCAGGCACCTCGCTCGCGAAAGCAGTGGCTGAAGCCGTTGGACCCGGGGCTACGCTGCCCGACGGTGCGCTGAACCGGCGATTCATCGCCCGACGCATTTTCGAAGACGACTCGCTTCGGCGGAAGGTCGAAGCGCTGCTGCACCGGCCCATCATGGCTCGGCTTGGAGATCTGTCGGCGCAGACCCCAGGCGACGTCCACTGCTTCGAGATCCCACTGCTCATCGAGGCCGGCCTCCAAGGCGAGTTCCACCGTGTGATCCTCTGTCGGTGCGGGCGACGGGAACAAATGAGGAGATTGGTTGCCCGCTGGGAAGGAGATGAGAGGCTGGCTCGGCGAATACTCTCGGCACAGATCTCTGACGCGGAGAGAAGGCCGCATGCGCATTTCGTCGTGATGACGAATCGCCCGCCGGAAAAGGTTCGAAAGCGCGTGGAGGCGATTCTGGCGAACCTGCGGAGAACGTCGCGCGTCCATGCTTAGGATGCCGCACGTCTCGGAAGTGGAACGCAGTAGGGGTTATGCTATAATCCTGCGTTACGCATGGAGGCGTTACCGGCGACGGTGATTGAGGAGGTCGAGTGCCCAGTGAAACCTAAAGGCGCTACGGTGATTGGCGTTATTCTCAGCGCCGCGCTCTTATTCGCTTCTCCTGTTTCATCATTCTCACAGACCCCTCCCCCGCCTGAGGACGCCGCGAAGTTCGCCGATCGGGGCGGTCTCATTCGAACGAAACAGAACCGTTCGGAACTGCCTGGGGCGCAGTCGGTGGAGCGAATTCCAGGCGTACCCGAGAAGAACGTGGTCACTTTCCCGGTGATCCAGACGCCGTTCGAGATCGGCAAGCACATGTTGTTTTCCAAGGAGAGCTTCCGCGCGCGGTGGCAAGGCACGACTCGGGGCGGCCCCCCTCAAGACCGCGACATCACGCTGACGGCCGCCGACGTTCTCGAGCCCAAGTTTGCGCAGGGCGACACGAGGCTCTGGTTCTCCTCGAACGCCACCGGCGTCGATTCCACCGGGCGTCTAGTGTGGGACGGGGTCAACCAGGCCTACCACATCTGGCGTTGCGACATGGAGGGGCTGAATGCGCAGCAGTTGACCGGCAACGATCCGAATCTGCCGGAGGAGCGCTTCGGCGAACAGCGCTACCCAGACACCAACTTGGCCTCCAATGCAATCGTATACTCCCAGCGCAGCACCGTCGGGTCGGGCAACTTCGACATCTACGTCCGATACCTCAGCACGAACATCCCGCCCATCCGAGTGAACTACGACCCGGTGCGCCCGCTCGGCGATAGTATTCATCCCGCTTTCTCACCCGGTGGAACCGAAATCGTATTCGCCGCGCGCCTCGCCAGCGGAGGACCGTACAAACTTTACCGCTCACGCGCGGATGGATCGCCGTACCCGGACGGGGCCTTCACTCGGCAGCTGACGGAGCCGCCCGCAGGTGCGGATGACGTTGACCCCGACTGGTCTCCCGATGGCTCGCGCATCATATTCGTACGTCGCACCGCTACGAGCGAGCGTCTGTACATGTACGTATTGGGTATGCCGCTCGACGGCGCGATGCCTTGGACAAACTTCCAAGTAGGAGGCACGCCGTCGAAGGATCGCGACCCGGTCTGGCGGAGTGACGGAGCACGCATTCTCTTTGCTTCGACGCGCAAGGCGCGTTACGACGGCAAGCTGAGCATCCGCGTAACGGCCAACAGTGTGGGCGAGAGCTACGATATTTACCAGTACAGCCCGGAGATTCCAGAGGACAACGCAGTCAACGTCCCGGTGGCTTACACAGCTGATCCTGCGGGAGACACGACCGGTAAGCAAGGCGCGACGGATCCGACGGAGGCATTCCGGCTTAACTGGCTCGTGTACGTGTCGGACCGTCCGAACCCCCCAGTGAACCAGATCGATGGTTTTCACGACCTCTGGATAGGACTCTTCGTGGACTCGACACCGCCGCTGCTCGAAGTGCTGCCCATCGTCGAACCACGCGAAGGCATGCCGGGGCAACCGATCAAGATCAAAGCCTGGGTCAGCGACCTCCAAACGGGCGTGAAGCACGTGTACGCGCAGTTCAAAGACCCGGATGGAGCTGAGGTGGACAGCGAAGGTGTGGAGCACCGCCTGTACCTGAAACTCCGCGGTGATCTGCCCGACCCGTTCGGCCAACGAGCTTTCCCGGCTACTGGCCAGAAGATGGACCTCTTCGTGGAGATCGGCCAAGAGGTCGTCAACCCGTACACCTACAACTACGCCTTCCCGTGGGCTTTGTTTGTTGGTACGGTAGGAGCCTCCGACCTACGGGACGGCCTGCAGTTGTTCGACGACGGACCGATCAGCGAAGGGGGCAACGAGCCGGAAGGCGAGGTTGCGGGGGACAACTGGTACACCAATACATGGGTGACACCGTTGCAGCCGAGCGACTTCTACCTCGACCTGCTCGTGGAAGACGTCGCAGGCAACCAACTCGTCTACGACAACATCTCTGGCTTTACCACTCAGCTATTTGCGGCCAGAAACCCGATCCTGTTCGTTGCAGATTACGTAGCAGGACAGCTCTTCGCGCAGGACCTCAACTTCGATCCGTTGCTCGGCCGACTCTTCGCCCGCACCACATGGGCCCCAGTGGAGAGCTACTGGCTGCGCAACCCAGCGACGCACGGCGAGAACGCATGGTTCTATACCACGGCGGGAGTGCGCGACAAGTTCTACCTACCTGCGCCTTGGGGTGAGCCGTATCCTCGGACCGGCGAGACGCTAGATACGCTCGGCCCGACTGCAGTCTATCAAGAGGCCGACATCTGGCGCACTCAGTGCCGTGGCCCGATCCCGCTGACGGCCCTCGCGCAGTACCTACCACGATTCGATCAGCAAGTGGATCCTAACAACCCGCTGCAGACCCGCCAAGTGCTGGTCGCGGAGCGCGCGGTAGTGTGGGCAGCTCCGTACTCTGGCGACCTCTGGACGGAGCGCGTCGGCATTCATATCCAAGAGGTCCGACAAGTAGTTCAGCAGTATTTGGACGCGGGTGGCCGCCTCGTGCTGAGTGGTCAGGATATTGCCTGGGCACTAACACAGGGCGGACAGATACCTAGCACCTTCTTGACTAACTACTTCAAAGTGCAGTACGTAGACGACGTCGGGCCCGACGTCGCACAAGGCACCTACAACGCCTCTCGGCACCGCCTGCTCGACTCGGGCGACGTGATCGAGGGTGGGCCGGGAGATCCGGTGGTCCTCGGTCCGTGGGACTTCCACTGGATACGCCCAGACGGCGAGCTCGACGATTGGGCGCAGCAGAACTTCCTGGCGGATCCGGCGCAGTTGGTAAAGACGCCGTTCGGATTGCAGCTCCAAACACCAGGTGTGTTAGTGGCCGGGTCAGTCACCATCGACGGTGCTTGGAACCAGCTCTGGATCGACTCCATCAATGCGGTCGGCACGGTTAGCATTCCGACGACTTGGAGACCCTATAGGTACTCTTCAGGTGGCTTCGCCTCGGTAGCGGCAACGCACGCGTCGAGAGCTAAGACTGTGTTTCTTTCGTACGGGTTGGAGGGGGTCCACTCGTCGCATCGAGTGATCACGGTCCCAATATATGGAGACGTAGCGTGGTCGGACAGTCGTCGCTACGAGCAGCTTCATGGCATGCTGTGCTGGATGAGGACCGCCCGGGCCTATGGTAAGGTCGAGGCGATAGACCCGGACACGCTGGAGAAGAGGCCGGAAGCAGGTGTGCTCGTCCGGTGGATCAGTGGGAACGGAAAGGACCCCACAACGGTCGGCCAGGTGCTCGGAGCGGCCTTGACTGATTCCAACGGGGAGTATGTAATCACCGGTCTGCCGCCGGGTCACTACTTCGTGGACGCTGTCAAGCCCGGCTTCCGTATCCAACACCCCGAGGTGATCCTGGGTATCCACGGTGGCCAGGTCAACAAGGAAGATGCCAACACTATCAACTTGATTATCACGAAAGAGCCACCGGGATCCGTAACCGGGCGAGTCGTGGATGAGAACGGCTCGCCGGTGGGCAACGTGACGGTTACGCTGACCTCCGACTTCCCGACTATTCCGCCCGTTTCCGGTCTGACGGACAGCCAGGGTCGGTTCCTTATCACCTGCAACCGAGGTAACTGGACGGTTACCGTTGACGGCACTGCGATAGGATTCTCTGATACTAGCCAGCCGCCGTCCGCGACCGTCGTGGTGGATGCTGGCGTCACGACGACCGTAAACACCGGCAACCCGGATCCGCCTGGCTCCGACACGTTCATCATCTTTAGGCCGCCTGGGAACGTCACCGGAACCGTGACATCTACCGAAGAGGGGAATCCTGTCATTCCCGGCGCGCAACTAACTGCTCGTATCACCCGGTTCGGGCAACAGGTGACCTATGGCCCCGTGCTGACCGATGGCAACGGTCAGTACGACTTCGCGGGCAGTGGCATAGACCTTCCTGCGGGGAACTACGTTCTCGTGGTGTCGGCATTCGGCTTCCGTACCCGGGACGATATCTCGGTGAACGTTATTTCTGGCTCGTCGATCACGCAGGACGTCCAGTTGACACCGGTCTCGCCTCGCACCCTTCGTGGCTATGTCAAGACGAGGCTGAGCGGCAGTAGCTTCGAGGCCGCACCCGCCGGTCTGCCTGTGCTCGTGAAGCTCAACGACGTGACGGTGTGCAACACGGTGACGTTCTCGCCGCCGATTACCTCGGGTGGCAACGTCTATAACTATGAGTTCGCCGCCCCCGACTGCAAGTTGGGTGACAACATCAACACGTACACAGTGCACGTGGACACCACGGGGACCGGATTCCGGCCACCTGCACCTATCACGGTGACAGTGCCGGACGGGGACACTCCGCCGGATGGATTGCCCAAGTATGCCGACGACATCATCCTAACTCCGCTGGCGAACTTCGCGAGGTTCATCAACCTGATCTCGGTTCCGTTCAACTACCTGACCGACGATCCGAAGCAGCTGCTCAACGGTGGTCTTAACTTCAAGCTGACGACTTGGGACGTTGACAGGCAGTTGTTCCTCAACTACCCGATGGCACCGGCGGACCGGTTCCGACTCGGCCGAGGCTACTTCCTGTCCAACGACACGAACATGGCGCTTACCACGCCTGGAACGCCTGCCGACCCGAACAACATCTACCCAATCGCTATCAAGAAGGGGTGGAACCTGATCGGCGATCCGTTCCAGTTCGACGTTCGGCTGGGTAACAGCTTCATAAGTGGACCGGGAGGCGTCCTCGGCTATAACGAGGCAGTGGCTGCCGGGTGGGTAGTACCCATCATCTGGAAGATGCAGTCCGGCTTCCTGGTGAAGGACGAAAGCCTAACACTGGGACAGTACCAGGGTGCATGGTTCCTGGCCTATGAGGACGTGACGTTGCTGGTGGATCCTGCTGGCGGTTCGGCACCAGGCGGTGACGGCAGGGCCTACGGTCCCGAAGGTTCCGATTGGTGGCGACTGACCGATGGCTGGCGCTTGCCCATCCATGTCCACACAGAGACAGGGCTTCAGGATACGGCAGCGTTCATCGGCGTCGCGAGCAGTGCGACAGACGGGTTCGATAGCAGGTACGACTTCCCGCGGCCGCCTTCTGATGAGGAGAACTACGTGCGCGTGTACGTACCTCGCACGGACTGGGGTGTACGCTCCGGTAGGTACATCTCGGACGTTCGTGGGCCCGTTGCCGGGACTCAGGTCTGGAATTTCGTGGTAGAGACGAACGGTGCCGGCTCGCAGGTAACACTGCGCTGGCCCGCGATGAGTCAATTGCCTCGCAACCTGAACCTCGTTCTAATGGACGAGCAGACCGGCAAGCGAGTGTTCATGCGCTCAACCTCGTCCTACAGCTTCGTGCCTTCGGACGGTGCGGCGCGCAAGTTCCGCATCGAGTCGATCTCAGCGAATAGGGTGCTGCGTATCACGAACCCCGTTGCCCAGGCGACTCGGAGCGGGGTGGCATCGGTCAGCTTCACCCTCTCGACAGAGGCCAGTGTCCAGGTGACCGTGCTGTCGGCATCCGGCAAGCGAGTGCGCGTGATTGACGATCGACTGGTTGCGACTGCTGGTGTGCAGTCCGTAACGTGGGATGGGCGAGATAGTCAGGGCGTGTCTGTGCCGCCCGGCATGTATACGATTGAGGTGCGGGCCACGACCGAGGACGGCCAGATTGCTCGCGCCGTGGCGCCTATCGTGCTGAAGCGCTAAGGCGCACACCAAGGATCGGTATGAGAATCCGGATTACGGAGGAGAAACTGAAGTGAGACGTTTCATCAAGACGCCGTTGGCGCGCACCATCAGCCGAGTGCTCGCGGTAAGCATGCTCCTGACTTGCTACCAGGGGTTCTCAACCGGAAGAGCGCAGGCGCAGGTCGAACTGCCGAGTTGGGCAGTGGTCGAGTTCGTGAACCGATCCGACTACGGCGGTGCAGCAACAGCGGCCATGGCAACCGACAGCGTCCGCATTGAGCTGAGCAAGAGCCAGCGATACGATGTTCTGCCCAAGAACACCGTGGATCAGACACTGAAGGACCTCGGCATGGCGCCCCCGCTCGACCGGCTCAAGTACCTAAAGATCGGGCAGGAGCTTCAGTGCGAGGCCATCGTGTCTGGCACGGTGGATCAAGTGCTGATCACCAAGAACCCACTCAAGGCTCGTGTCGTGATGAGCGTGTACGTATACGACTCGGCATCGGGTCGGGCGATCCGCGGTGCCAGTGGGGTGATCGGTGAAAGCACCGGCCGCGTCGGGATGACCGGAGGCGAAGACGCCCTTGTTCAGGAGGCCATCCAGCTTGCCGCGCTCGAGGCCGTCACCACGATCTCTAGCCTGAAGATTCCGGATGCGACCATCCTGTTCGCGAACCCCCAGAAGGTCCTGATGAACAAGGGGGCGCGCGAAGGCATCCGCCCGGGCATGGAGATGCTCGTTCTCAGATACGGTGACTACGTGGCCACCATAAAGGTAATCGAAGTCTCTGCAGACGATGCCGAAGCGGCGGTAATCGAGAGCACGAAGGGTGTTCGGCCGGGCGACAAAGCAAGAGCGATCTTCCCCGTCGAGGAGCTCAAGATCGTGGGCACGAAGGTAATTCGAGGGGCGCCAAAGCAGAAGAACCTCGGAAACATCTTTGTAACCGCCTTGGTCGTCGGCCTGGTCCTAGCACTCATCACAGGGCCGGGAGGCGGCGGAAGCAACACAGCAACCAACGACCTCACGACAGAAGCGGTATTCGATCCCGCTCGCGGCTCAGGTGTGAAGGTAAGTTGGAATCCGAACATCTTCGCGATTGCAAACTACACCCGCGTAGAGTGGCACATCTGGCGCAGCGACGTAGCCAACGCTCCGATCGGGGTCGTCCTAGGTACCGAGAATTTCTTCATAGACGACACTACGCCGCTCGCATTCAACTGGCGGCAGGTCGAGCTCATCGGGCCCGGAACCGACTGCATCGAGGACCCGGGAACCGAAGAAGGGACGGAAGTGGCGCTGGTTCCCGGACGCACCTACAACTACTCGCTCTCGCTTGTCTACCGGGTCAAGTCCATCGACCTTCCGGGTGGGGGTGGCGACGACCAGGCGGACTGCTTCTTCGAGAGCGATCCGGTGAACGCTCGGGGCACAGCTACCGTTCTAGAGCAGGTGGGCCTCGAGCAGCCGGTCAACGGCTCGGAGAGCGTCAACCTGAAGACCGTGCGATTCTCGTGGCGCGCGGTAACCGGCGCGAACCACTATGTGGTGCAGGTCTCCCGTGACCTGACATTCCCGCGAGGGACGGCGGTGCGCAACGTGTTCTTCCTCCCGACGACTCAGCAGAGCGGAATCTTGAGCAGCGACACGCTCGATATCCGGGGCCTGTTCCCTGGAGCCAAGCGGCTGTATTGGCGAGTCGGTGCGCGCAACCTTAACGACGTCCCAGGGCCCGTGCCAGACAAGAACGGCAATCGCTACGTGTTCTCCGAGCCGTGGGAGTTCACGCCGGTTGACGAGCCGCCACCGCCGCCGTCGCCGGGAAGATAGGTTGGTAGCTCGAGTAGTGTGCGACTTCGGACATTCGAGGTGGGCTAGATGAGAGAATGGTTGATTGGACTAAGCCTAGCGTTTGCTGCAGCAGTTGCTGCGCAGACGAACGAGGCAGGAGCTGTCGTCAACGGAGAGATCCGCGTGACGCTGGCACCAGGCACCACCGTTGCCCAGGCTAGGGCCTTTGCGGACGCAAATGGACTGGAGTTCGTGCGCGCCATGAGAGTGCCCAACTCCTTCCTGCTCCGCGTCAAGCAGGCCGCGATGCCTAACGCATCGCAGCTTGCCGCCGAGAAGGCGGCGGATCTCGCCAAGCTACCCGGAGTCCGAAATCCGGAGCCGAACTGGAAGTACTTCCGACACGAGCAGACACCGAACGATCCCCTCTACTCGCAGCAGTGGAATCTCAAGCAGATGAACGTGCACCTAACCTGGGACTTCCAGAAGGGCAAGGACGGGATAGTCGTCTGCGTGTTGGACACGTCAGTAGACATATCGCACCCCGACTTCCAGCTCGGGGGTGGGCAATCTCGATTGCTGCCAGGCTATAACGCCGACGACGACAGCGACGACCCCAGCCCAGGCCCTAACTGGCCGGACTCGCACGGGACGATGGTAGCGAGTGTGATTGCCGCGGCAACGAACAACGCGATCGGTATGGCCGGCGTGTGCTGGGAGGGTATCAAGATTCTCCCAATCCGTGCCACGGATAACCCCTGGTTCTTTTCTGCGGCCTTGTACGAGGAGTCGCTCCAGTGGGTGGTCGACTATAACAACTCGCGCACACCCAAAGTGGCCGTCCTAAATCTCAGCCTCGGTAGTTACAACCAAAGTGCCCGTGAAGAGGAGCTAATCAACCAGATCTTCAACCAGGGAACACTAATAGTCGCATCGTCGGGCAACGACCGACCGGTCCTGGCAGGTTGGCCGGCAAGCTACAAGAACGTCATCTCCATCGGTGCCACGGCACGCGGAGGCGCAATCGCCAGCTATTCCAACCCAGGCTCGACCGATCGATCGCGCAAAGTGGACTTCGCCGCACCCGCCGGAGACGGGTACGGGCCGTCGGAGGCCACCACGGTCATGGACATGCGCGGCATCTACACGACGGCAGTGGGAACTTCGTTCTCCGCGCCAATGGCTTCCGGGGCTATCGCGATGCTGCTCTCTCAGGGTGTCGCGCCAACGGATGTGTTCGACGTACTACGCTCCTCTGCTAACACGCACAACTTGAGTGTGCCGAACCCCGACTATGGTTACGGTGAGATCGACCTCTTCGAGGCACTGCGTCGCTTCGGCGGGTCGGTGCAGTTCCTGACACCCGCAGCCAACGAGGTCTTCGAGTACACGAACATTCGCGTTCGCATCCGACTCGGCAACGTCGTGCCCGAGTCGGTTGTAGTGCGTGACGGCACGACGGTGATTCCGCACGGCACCATTACACCCATTGACAGTGTCTTCTCTGAGATTGACTTCACGCGTGCGTTCTCCAGCGGCTCGCACACCCTGTCGGTCACGGCAACGAGCGCCATCAACGGGAATCCTATCTCGCCTGTGCCCACGCGAACGTTCCGAGTTCAGCCCAGGGTGCAACCGGCTGGAACTGCGATGTTCGCCGTGCCCTATGGTGTCGGGACTGCACGTCCGGAGCAGCTAATCGCTGGCACATTCCGGCTTCAACGATTCGTCTACCAGGACCGAAATGGCAACCCCGTGCCCGACGGAGAGTGGGCACGATACACTCAATCGGATACCAGCGACGCGAGGGCTTCCTTCTCCCCGCCCGATGCCGACGTGACGAAGGTGGGTGTCTCCGGCGACTTCCGACCCTTCGGCGTGGGTTACTTCCTGACCATTCCGCTAGCCACGCCGCTGCCAGTGCAAAACCCACCGGACACTGATAACTCGTATAGCATCGGACTGAAGCCTGGTTGGCAGATGTTCGGTAACCCATTCCCCTTCGTGGTGGATTGGAACACGGTCGAGGTGCAGTCGGTAAACAAGCGAATGAGCCTGCAGGAGGCCATCGCGGACGAGTTCATCAGGCCACAGATCTATCGCTGGTCCCCCACGGAGCTAGCATATACCTGGCGCGCTGCACCACAGGGCCAGCTCTACCCGTGGGAGGGTGCTTGGGTCTACTGCCGCAAGGACTGCAAGCTGATTGTTCACCCGCTCCCGACCTCATCTCGCGCTCCCGGCGATGATCGCCCGGCCATTCGTGGCGACGGATGGGCACTGCGACTCGCCGCAACTGCAGGTGGCATGCGCGACGCACGTAACTACATCGGCGTCACTTCGGACCCAGACGCGGCGTTTGATGCCGTGCCGAAGGCGCCAGCACCGATCGAATCCGTGAGACTAACCCTCCTCGGGGACGACGGCCGAACACCTTACGCCCAGCTCCTAAAGCCGGCTAGCACGCGCAACATGGAGTGGACCCTGTCGGTGGTTGCACCGAACGTCGACGGTGACGTTACGTTGGAGTGGGAGGAGATCGTTCGCTCGAGCTCGGGAGTGTCCTACACGTTGGTGGACACGGTGTCCGGGCGCAGAGTCTCGATGAACCATACGAGCAGCTACAGCTTCCGACCCGATGGAGACGGGACGCCTAGGCTCTTCAAGGTCGTGGCGACCCCGGCCTCCGCAGCCAAGCTGATGGTAACGGGATTGGGAGTCACATCGTCCAAAGGTCGAGGGAGTGTGAGCTACACGGTGGTGTACTCGTTGAACCGCGAGGCCCATGTAAGCGTTAGCATTCTCTCCCAGACCGGAAAGCAAGTGGCCGTTCTGTCCAGCGGCTCGCGGGCGGCAGGCGCCAATCAGGCCGTGTGGAATGGTCGCGACCAGGCAGGCATCTCAGTGCCGCCAGGCGTGTACCTGGCGCAGGTCACTGCGACCGGCTCGAACGGCGAACAGGTTAGGGTCGTGAGCCCCGTGGTGCTCACGCGCTAGGAAGGAGTTTCGACGAGTATGGCTGTCCAACGTAAGGTCGCGCAGGTCCTGATAGCCGCGATGCTGCTCGCGCCGACGTTTGCCGTTGCGCAGACGTGGCGAGGGTGTCTCGGCGACGCGCCATTCGCCGGAGGATATCTGGAGAACCTTTTCGGTCTCACGAACGGTGTCATCAACATCTTCACGAACAGCGTCGGACAGGTCACCTGGGGTAACGACGCAGACGACAGCACGGGAGACCCCGAGCAGAACTACAACTTCTCCGAGGAAGGCTGCTTCGACCCGACAATCAGCGCCGATGGAAGCGGCCGATTCGCGTTTGGCTATAGCTCCGGGTCCGAGCAAACGACAGCCGATGACGATTGCGCTGTTACCTTCGGCTATCCCTTCGCGGGCGGCGACTGGTGTTATGCAACGATCCGGGTAATCGAAGGTGAAACGACCACCGATAAGGTGTTCGGTGAGGGCACCTCTTGGCGCCTGTCTCCATACATCGGTGCCAGCGGTGCATACATCCGGGGTCTATGGGACTTCGGCGGGCCTAACGTGTGGGTGGACCTGCGGATTGACGTACTAGGCGACACGTGGCGCTTCCAGTGGGACTTTTACAACTTCACGGAAAACCCCGTTCAGATCGGTATGCGCTTCGGCCACTGGACTGCGATGCGGAAGAGAGCGCCCGGGCAGTTCGTAAATGGCGATCGACGTGGATTCCTCGACAACCTGTACGTGCTGATTCCCGGACTTCGGCCGAGGAGCACCGACTACATTGCGGACCGCACAGCGGTCGGTACGGCGCAGTTCCCTCCGTACTTCGACGTCTACTGGGGTCAGAGCGACCCCTATCCTAGCTTCCGGCACTGGCTGAAACCCGATCCAGGTCACCCGGACCTAACAATCGCAGACCGAATCGAGTTTATGTCCGTGGGACGTCTGCTTCAGGGAGTTCAGTGGAACGGCTTCACCGTGCCCGACCTGCCAGTCGTCAACCCGTCCTACGCTGTGTTCCACAATCCCATCAACGTCCCCGTCAACGTGCCCGGCGACCTCGGGGTTAGGCCGGGTAGACGCATCGTGCAGTACATGAGCTCGGCGAACGCGGCTAGCAACATCGAAGTACCGGTCGCCGTTACGACGGAAGCCCCACGCGCGCTGCAGTTCGATCCTAGCAGTCCGAATAGCGTGGCCCCGAGCCCATTCACGATCTCCGCTCTAGTGGCCAACGGCTACTCGGTCATCGACCGCGAAGTGGACCTGACGAACGTTAGCGTGCTCCTCTCGCTACCGCCCGGCCTGTCAGTCGCCCCTGGCGAGACGCTGCAGAAGATCATTCCCCGCATCGCCGCCGGACGCTCGACGACGGTCAAGTGGAACGTGGTCGCCGACGGCACCGTAAACGGCATCGTCGAGTATCGTGTAATCGTTAGCCCGCCCCCCGCGAACGCTAAGACGGTTACGAACCGCTTGTTCATACCCGCGGTAAACAAGATGAAGGTCACGGACGGATACGACATGGTCGCACTGCCATTCGTCTTCAGCGACACGCGCTTCGAGTCGATTTTCGGTACGCCGGGATTACGAACGATCGGCGTCGACCCCACTACCGGCCGGTACATCCCGGTGGCGAACGCTGTTCGGGGTGAAGGGATTTGGCTGGATGCAGGAGAAGACACGGTCTTCACACTGCAAGGTGCAAGCGCACCGCCGGGACAGGTGACGAGCGACTTCAAGATCAACCTCGAGCCCGGCTGGCGAATGATCGGCAACCCCTGGTTGTATCCCATTCCGTTCGGACAGCTCGTCTTCGTTGGAGCGGACGACCCGAGCCAGGCGAGATCCCTCGAAGAGGCCATCGGGCTCGGCTGGATCCGCGGTGTCCTCTATCGGTGGGACAAAGCGCTCGGTGAGTACACCTTCACCGAGGACCTCACCACACCCATCGAACCAGCGCGCGGCTACTGGGTGCGCATCACGGCCACTCGGCCCCTGGATGTCATCTGGCCGCCGGTCTTTACCGTCGGCGTCGGTGGCTCGCCTCGGGCAGCAGGACTTGATGCGTGGACACCGCGCCCCGGCCACTTCCGCCTGCAAGTTGCCGCACGTTCGAACGGCTCTGCCGACACCAAAACGTTCTTCGGTGTTACCGAGAATGCGTCGGTGGGTCTCGACCGTTACGACGTGCCCAAGCCGCCGGCAGCTCCGGAAGGCCGACTCAGAGTAGCCATCGAGAACAACGACTGGGGTCCAGATTCCGGCCCCTACGCACAGGACATCCGCCCAGCCTCGGACCGAGAAGCAACGTGGTTTTTCACCGTGACCTCCGATAGGGACGGCGAGGTGACACTCACCTGGCCGAACCTGTCTCAACTTCCAAAGGACGTGGGGTTCCGCCTGACCGATCTGCAGACGGGCGCGGTGCGCAACTTGCGCAACGTATCCGCTTACACGTTCCAGATGACCGAGGGGCAGAGGCGCTTCAAGTTGGAGATGACTCCGGCGGCACCATCCAGGGTAATGATCACCAGCTTGAACGTAACGCAGACGCGCGGAGTCGGCGGAGTCAACGTGCAGTACTCGCTGAGTGCTGATGCAACCACTACAGTGCGCATCCTTTCGGCCTCTGGTCAGGTAGTGCGCACGCTCTCGACCGGTAGGGCGGAGAGTCGCGGTGTACAGCAGCACGTGTGGGATACGCGGGACGCCAGCGGTGTTTCCATGCCCCCAGGCACGTACGTGATCGAGGTCGCGGCAATCACTGAGGATGGACAGGTCGCACGAGTGGTCCGACCGCACGTGCTGACGCGCTAGGATTCAAGGAGGACGAAACAACATGCGGTATTGGATGTGGCCGGCGGCAGTCCTACTGCTGATCCTGGCGGCCTCGGGTGCGTTCGCCCAAAAGGGGTATCTGAAGACTCCGATTACGGTCTTCGAGTTCGGCGCGCCCGAAGATATTGCACCGCCTGAAGACTTCGATCCGGCGGTGCTGATTCGTACGATGCTGTTCGCGAAGTTGGAGGCGACGCGCGAGTATCGGCCACTGCATTACAGTCGCCGCTCTGCCCCGATTCAACTCGCCTTGGAAGACGGACGACTTCCACTTTCCAAGGCCGAGCCCCCCTTCAACGTCCCAGAGGGTGATACGTGGCGCGCTGTCGAGGTGGGACGCATCCTCCGCACCCCCTTCGCACTCGCTGGGTCCATCGAGAGCTACCAGTACGATGATGCGACCCGTACTGGCAGCATCGTCGTCAGCCTCGAGGTGTACAACGTCGAGGAGAACACCGTGGTCGTCAGCGCCGCGGTGACCGGAAAGGCAAGCGGTGGCTCGGAGAGCGATGAAGTCGGCGTAATGACCGCCGCGATTGACGATGCCGCGACCAAGATGATGGCTGAGATCTCCGAGCCGCTGGGGATAGGGAAGGCAGTTCTGGATACCTCGGCACCGGAGCGGAGGAAGCAGATATCGGGCGGCTTCACTCGAACAGCCTTTCTTTTGACCGCTGCGGGCGTGGTGCTAGCGCTGCTTATCCTGGGAGACTAACCGAAGTTGCAGGGGCAGGCGATGGCCCAAAGAGCCCTTCGGACACTGGTTGCCTCCTGCCTCCTGGGTTGTCTGGGTCATGTGGTCGCGCAGGACCTGGCTGCCATAGAATTGTCCGTCTACCCCGAGGCCGCGCCGGCGGATGCTCGCAGCACTCTCACCGTGAGCGCAACCGTGCGCGACATGGCAGGGCGCTACGTGCCGGATGGCACGCTCGTCTCCTTTACCGCGTCGCTGGGGCAGTTCAGGGAGCCTGCAGTCGCCACCTCGGGCGGCGTCGCTCGCGGAGTTCTCGTCGCATCGAACGTGCCCGGAAGGTCGAAGATCACTGCCGCCGTGACCGGCTATCGCGCCGTTGCCGATATCGAGGTGGAGTTCGTAGCCGACGCATCGGAACTGCGCAAGACCGCGTCGTTCCTGGATGTGACGGGCTCCTCCTACCTTGCCTACCACGTCGAGCTTCGCATGATCGCCGCCACCGGACCTGACCGCGGAGCGCACGTGCAGTACCAGTCGGTCCATATTGAAGCAGACGACCTCCAGTTGGACCTCGACCCGCTTTCTGTGATTGCGTACAACGCCGTTCTTCGTGTCGGCTCCTCCCAGCTGGAGGCGCTGCAACTCGCCTATAACCTGCGATCTCGTACGGGTGTCGCCGTTGTCGAGAAGGACGGCCGTGCCGTCTTCGTGCAGGTGCAGGGTATCGCTACGAGTGAGGCGGGTCGTCCTGCAGGCTATGACGACTTCCGCTTCACCGAGATGTTCGGGCCGCAGCCCGTGATCGTCGCGCGTCGGGTGGTAGTGAATCCGGGCAGGGAAGCACTGTTCAACGGAGCACGTGTCTATGTCGGTGCCAATCGAGTGCTCACGATGCCCCACTACGCGCTCGATCTGACGCGACCCGGAGCGCTGGTCTCGGAGCAGATGTTCGGCGTGAACCAGAACGGCCTCGTCTTGGACCTGCCCTACTACGTGAGCCTCGGCCCGCGGCAATCGAACTCGCTGCGCCTGCGCTCCCAGCACGCTGCGGGCCGCGCGTACACAAGCTCTCGGGGCACCACCCTGGACTGGGTAAGCAGGTACTCGGATGGATGGGCATACTCGGGTGACTTCACCATCAGCGACCTGTCGCCCGACCGATGGGGCGTCACCTTTCGGCACAATCAAAGATTCGGTGACCGGCTGGACGGCTACTTCCTGCTCGACTCCCCGCGACACGAGAGCCTTGCAGGCTTCGCGCAGCTATCCCACCTGTTCGACGGCTTCTCGGCATCCTTGTCTGCCTCGGGTCGGACGGCTCTGCGCGGGACCCAGAGCACCGATAGACGGGTGGACCTGTCGCTGGAGACCAACCCCATTCCGTTCTTCGGCAAGACCGCCTATCACAGCGTCGGCCTCACCGCGAGCTATCAGCAATACGATATAGGCACGGGGATGACGACGCGCCGCGGCTATGGCCTGCGCTACCGTGCGCGGACGGTACCCATGCAAGTGGCGGGAGGCTCGCTGACCACCGGTCTGGTACTCACACAGTTGTGGGGCCGCGGGGCTGGGGACGGATTGGCTGTCCTCGGTACGGTTAGCTCATCCTACATGCTCGGTCCCACCGCCTCGCTTTCCCTAAACTACGAGTACAACCGCAACCAGTTCGGCGTCTCCAGCTTCGGCATGCACCGGCTGAGCACACAGTTTGTGGCCAACGCAGGCTCCCTCTTCACCAGTGTGTACGCGATTCGTAGCCTGGACAAAAATGCCACCACACTGTTCGGCGATGCTTCTGTCGGTTTCTCGAAGCTGTGGCGCGTGGGCTTCGGCTACACCTGGGATGACGGCCCAGGGTCCACGTTCCGTGATCACTCCTTCCTGCTCGGCTACCGCCTCGGCTACCGCGAGATTGCCCTACGCTGGTCCAGCATAGACCGGCGCTTCGGCATCGAGGTGCTGGCTGCGCCCTTCTAGGTCGTGCGCCTATGAATTTCGTCCTCCCGCTTGTCGCGGCGCTCATCGCTGGGCTCGATGCCGATGTAGTCTGCGCAGGTAGGCTCAGCGGCACTTTCCCCTATTCACTCCCTACCCTCATCGTAGAGCGTGACGGATTCCGTTTCCGCTCGGGTGGGCCGGAGTTCCGCTTCGCCGCTCCCGTGCGCGGCGGGGTGCTGCCGAGTGCAGGACGGACAGAGAAGATCATTGCGGGAGGCGGCGGCAGCGGCGCTCCCGAGAAGCTCAGGCTGCATGTCGCCCTCCCGGCTCTGGACCTCGCCTTCGGAGCGAAGATGAGCCTGCGCATCAGCGGCTGGGACAAGGCATTCCTTACCTGGCCCGGTGGGAGCGTTGGCGAAGGTGTGCCTGCACCACCAGACCAGCCGTGGCTGTTGTTGTCGGGAAGCCCCGCATCGCCGTGCCTCGCCATCTGCTTCTCCAATCCGCCCCGCGAGGTGTTACTTGTACGTACGGGCGGCGACCTGGTGCTACATGTCGAGGGAGAGCGGCTCGGATGGGTGCGCCTACTCGCTCCGTTGGGGGTCGAGCGCGTGGCATCCGATGGAGCGGTCGATCTGGGGGCTCTCGCTGCACGGGTCGCAGCAATCGCCGATGCGCTGGCAGGATTGCCCCCGAGTTGCCAGCCAGAACTCCGATGGGACTCGGAATCTGGGCGCCTCGAGATCTCCGAATCTTGGGGACTGGTACCGCCTGCCGTCGTGGCCAAAGTACCGCTCGCATCGGCTTCCCAAGTCTTCGCCGACATCCAGACAGCCGAGGGAACGTTCCGGGTCCTGTCGGGGGCGGCAACCTACTCGCTCGCTTTGCCGGTGGCCACGGTAGAGCCTTCGGATGTTGCCCACCGCAACGAGGCGGCCGACACGCTTCGCGGTGCGCGGTCCGCCTCGGATTACGTGCGCGCCTACGACCTGCGATTCCTCCTCAGCGATGATGACCAGCAACTACTTCGCAATCGTCTCCGTGCCCGCGCGACCGATCTGGCGAAGGCAGACGCGTGGCAAGATTGGATCGAGCCAACGACACGCCGCAGCATGCCCAAACTCGCCCGCGCCCCAGGCGCAGACTTGGCAGAGCATTCGGAGGCGGCCGCACTTCTGCTTGCGGCTCTCGATTGGTGCGGCCCCAACTCCGATTGGCAGGCCGCGCTCGCCCGATGCCTCGCGGTCGTGAACCTTCACATGGACTGGGCGACGCTCTTGCCGATGCCTGACGGCCGACTGCCCCCAGAGAGACTCCTAGCTCGGTGCGCGGATGGGACTGCTCGTGCACTCCTTCTCGACTGGCAGGCTCCCGAGGCGGACCGCATCCGCTACCTCGCGGCTCGTCTCGCAGTGGTGGCCCCCCCGCGCCCCCAGAGTGCGAAGTGTCCGCTGGTGCTCGAGCATCCGCCCATCGGTCGGCTGCTGCGGGCCGAGTACGATGCCAACGATGCGTCCGTGGTTCGGCTGAAGCTTGCGCCCGGCCCCGCCTTCGCCCTGAGAGGCCCGGACGGCTCTCGCATCCAGGCAGTGGAAGTGGATGGTGTAGAGACACGAGTTGGCAGAGGCGTGGCGGGGAAGTGGATGGTCCAGATACCGGAGCGACAGCGGCCTATTGCGGTTGCGATTCGGATCGCCCCAGCAACGTCGGGTGCGACCAGCGAAGGTCGTCTCGATCCGGGCAGTCCGCGTTGAAGTGCCCTCCGCGGCTCTCTCTTCGCATCAGCGCACACTGCACGATGGCCTCTCCGCAGGTGAGCAAGTTGGCGGCCTCCATCTGCTCGACGACTGTGCCGGTGTTGGCGGGCCTGCCCACACTGCCCGCGAGCGCCTGAAGGGAGAGTAGTGCGCGCTGCAACCCGACATCGCTCCGAACGATGCCCACGTCCTGCCACATGACGTTTTGCACGCCCACCCGAACAGCACCGGGGTCTGGGCCGATAGAAGGCAGCGGGTCGGCCTCTTCATCGGGCAAGCTCCCATGAGCGGGCGGCAGGTCGGCGGCTTGGATCGCAGCCCGCTCGCCGAACACCAGCGCCTCTAGCAGGGAGTTGCTGGCCAGGCGATTAGCACCATGCAGACCAGTACAGGCGACCTCGCCGCATGCGTAGAGCCTCGAGATGCTGGTCCGCCCCCAAAGGTCCGTCCACACCCCTCCGCACGAATAGTGTGCGGCCGGTGTCACTGGGATGGGCTCTCGCGTGATGTCCAAGCCTACCGACGAGCACCGCTCGTAGATCATGGGGAACAGGTCGCGTATGCGCTCCGCAGGCAAATGGGTCATGTCCAGATACACGCACTCGGCTCCAGTGCGCTTCATCTCGGTGTCTATGGCCCTTGCCACGATATCACGTGGCGCCAGCTCGGCCATCGGGTGCTGCCCTTCCATGAAGCGATGCCCTTCGGCGTTGATGAGCCGTGCGCCCTCGCCGCGAACGCGCTCAGAGATGAGAAAAGCCCTGGCGCGTGGATGGTAAAGCGAGGTGGGGTGGAACTGCATGAACTCCATGTTGGCGAGTACCGCTCCGGCACGTCGCGCGATGGCGATCCCGTCCCCTGTGGCAATGGGAGGGTTGGTCGTGTAACGGTACACCTGACCACAGCCACCGGTCGCAAGCACGATGGCTCTCGCACGGATCGCCGTCAGCCGTTCCGCACGAGCATCCCACAGCCACGCGCCCAAGCATTCGCCGTCGCGGACAGCAAGCCTCACTGCCGAGCAATACTCCCGTACCTCGATGCCTGGCTCCGACCGGGTGGCTTCGGCCAAGGCGCGCATGATCTCCCACCCGGTACGGTCTGCCGAGTGCAAAATCCGGTTTCGGCTGTGCCCCCCTTCGCGCCCGAGCGCCAGTTGCGGCAGGCCGTCGGGCCCGGGGGAACGGTCGAACTGCGCGCCGATATCTATCAGCCAGTGGACCAACCTCGGCGCTTCCCGGACCACGAGCCGAACGGCGTCCGGGTCGCAGAGGCCGGCACCTGCGGTGAGGGTATCTTGCTCGTGCAGTGACCACGAGTCCATCTCTCCGACCGACGCGGCGATCCCCCCTTGCGCGTACGCGGTGTTGGACTCGGGCAGGTCCTGTTTCGTGACCACGCACACGCTCCCACAGCCGATCGCTTTGAGCGCAAAGGTCAGGCCGGCGATTCCGCTGCCTACGACCAGGAAGTCGAACTGCTCGGTGTCGCTCGGCCCCGTAGGCATCCTCTAGGTCTCGACTCCGCGATCGTCCAGGTTGTACGAGAGCACGGCAAGCTCCTGAAGAAAAGAGACGTTGCGCACGTGCACGTGGCTGGGCACCCGGATATGGGTGGGTGCGAAGTTCAACATCACTTCGATGCCTGCGGCGACGCACGCATCCGCCACTTCCTGCGCGGCGTTGGCAGGCACGGCCAGAATGGCCATCTTCGCGCCAATCTCGCGGTTCGCGTGCGCGAGCGTGCTGATGTCCCGCACGTGCAGGTTGCTGAAGTGCTGCCCCACCTTGGCCGGATTGTTGTCGAAGGCCGCCGCGATGTGGAAGTTGTGCTCGCTCATGCCGGGATACCCGATGAGTGCAGCGCCCAGGTTTCCCGTTCCGATCAACAGGATGCGCCGTGCACGGTCCACCTTCAGAATGCGCGCAATCGAGGCAAGCAGTGTAGCGACGTCGTATCCGACGCCCGGCTTGCCGAAGTCCCCAAAGTAAGAAAGGTCCTTGCGGAACTGCGGCGCGGCAATCCCAGTGTGCAGTTCCACATCCGCAGACGAGATGGTCGGTACGTTCTGTTGCTCTAGCTCGTACAGCAAGCGCAGGTACGTAGCCAGACGCTCTAACGTGGGCAAAGGCACTTTGACTGGAGGCGGCATGTCCCCACAACCCCCCGGTTCTTGGATTGTGCGATTCTACCCAAGCCCGCCCCGGCCTTCCGGCTACTGCCTGCCGGGCACGATATTGTCAGAAGCAGTATGGGAATTGCTGCTTGGGTCGTGGTAGCCGTGAGCATGGAATACGCCCTCCAGGTTGTCGCGATATTCGTGGCGATGGTGCGGCTTGGCCGCTTCTTCCGTGCAGTCGGATCTGGGTAGCGGCACTGAGGCGCGAGCGGGTTCGGCCCCGGCATGAGGTGAGGCTGCCTGGGTTAAGGCCGCTAATGGCCGGTCCCTTTGGAAGCCGATGCGGCTTGCAGCGCGAGAATCGGTTCCCCCTGGTGGTGATCGACGAAGCAATCGGGGCAGCCCGGAGGGCTGCCCCGACCTAACCTACGTCACGAAGCGGAGAACTACCCCTCGTCCGAGTACTTCTGTTTCAGAGCCGCGACCACCGCAGGGTCCGCCAGCGTGGTAGTGTCACCCAGTGCACGCCCCTCGGCAACGTCGCGCAGCAAGCGTCGCATGATCTTGCCCGATCGGGTTTTCGGAAGTTCGGCGGTCACGATGATGTCGTCCGGCCGCGCAATTGGACCGATTTTCGTGCCCACATGCTTCTTCAGCTCGGAGATCAGCCCGTCCGAGCGCTCGTGACCCTGCTTCAGGATCACGAACGCGGCGACGGCCTGGCCCTTCAGCGGATCGTCCTTGCCGATGACTGCGGCTTCCGCGACAGCCGGGTGGTCCACCAAAGCGGATTCAATCTCCATGGTGCTTAGTCGGTGGCCGGCGACGTTCATGACGTCGTCCACACGGCCGAGCAACCACAAGTAGCCGTCCTTGTCCTTCTTTGCACCATCACCGGTGAAGTAGCGACCCGGGTACTGCGACCAGTACTGCCGCACGTAGCGATCCGGATCGTTGTGGATGGTGCGGAGCATGCCGGGCCACGGGCGGGTCAGGATCAGGTACCCGGCGCTGCCGTTGGGCACGCTATTGCCGACTTCGTCAATCACGTCCACGCCGATTCCAGGAAACGCTCGGCATGCCGAGCCGGGCTTCGTGGCAGTGATGCCAGGAAGTGGGGTGATGAGCAGATGCCCCGTCTCCGTCTGCCACCAGGTATCGACGATAGGCACTCGCGAGCCGCCGATGTGTTCGTAGTACCACATCCACGCCTCCGGGTTGATGGGCTCGCCGACCGTGCCGAGCAGCCGGAGCGACGACAGGTCGTGCTTGGCGGGCAGGTCGTCTCCCCATTTCATGAAAGCCCGGATCGCGGTGGGAGCGGTGTACATGATGGTGACCTTGTA
The DNA here is from genome assembly GCA_039961735.1 of Fimbriimonadia bacterium. NCBI lineage: Bacteria > Bacillati > Armatimonadota > Fimbriimonadia > Fimbriimonadia bacterium. Next base: position 17,481 of record JABRVX010000048.1, on the reverse strand, counting down.
CTTCTCGATGATCTCCCAGAAGCGGTCTCGCTCAGGCCAGTCCGGTGCGCCTTCGTACAGCACCTGAGTCACGCCGTTGGCCATCGTGCCGTACACGATGTAGGTGTGTCCGGTGACCCATCCGATGTCCGCCGTGCACCAGTAGATGTCGCTGTCCTTCAGGTCGAAGGTCCACTTGGCGGTGGCATAGGCCCCAACCAGATAGCCACCAGTAGTATGGACGATTCCCTTCGGCTTTCCGGTCGAACCACTCGTGTACAGGATGTAGAGGACGTCCTCCGCATCCATCGGCTCGGGCTCGCACACGTCGGATGCCTGAGCCATAAGGGTCTGCCACCAGTGGTCCCGACCTTCCACCATGTTCACAGGGCAGATGTCCGGCTTGCCGATTCGCTCGTACACCAGCGTGGCCTTCACGTTCGGGCACTCCTTCAGCGCCTCGTCCACGGCCTCTTTCAGGTGAACGACCTTTCCTCGGCGATAGCCTCCATCAGCTGTGATCACGTAGTGCGCGTCGGCGTCCGTGATACGGTCCACGAGGCTCTGGGCACTGAACCCACCGAACACCACCGAATGCGGAGCACCGATCCGGGCACAGGCGAGAAGAGAGATCACGAGCTCTGGGATCATCGGCATGTAGATGCACACCCGATCGCCCTTCTGGACCCCCATGGACTTCAGCGTGTTGGCGAGTTTGTTGGTCTGCTTCAGCAGATCGTTGTAGGTCAGAGCGCGCGTATCACCGGGCTCTCCCTCGAACAACAGCGCAATCTTGTCCCCCTTTCCTTGGTTGATAATGCGCTCGAGGCAGTTGTACGAAGCGTTCAGCTTGCCGCCGACGAACCACTTCGCATGCGGCGGGTTCCACTCCAGCACCGCATCCCAAGGTTTGTACCAGTGGAGCTCCTTGGCGAAGTCGGCCCAGAAGCCCTCCGGATCGGCCTCGGCCCTGTCATATACCGTGGGGTCCGAAACGTTGGCCTGGGCCACGAATTCGGGGGAGGGAACGAAGGTACGATGCTCTTCGAGCAGCGCCTTAATCGCAGTCTGGTCAACGGACATAGGGCAAACCTCCTAAGATTGGACCGATTCTACCCATTTGTGGCCTATTTCGCGAAGTCCCACTGGGTCCTCGTCTGGAAACGTGTACTGGGTACCCGAATGGTGCCTTGCTCCTGCGATACAATGGTCGGCAGGAGGCCGATTCTCTGGGCACCCGTTGGCATTCTGTGAAGAAAATCTCAGGCACCGTGTTCAACATCCAGCGCTTCTCGACCCACGACGGGCCGGGAATACGTACCACCGTGTTCCTGAAGGGATGTCCTCTGGCATGTCCTTGGTGCCATAACCCAGAGAGCCGGGCTCCCGAGCTAGAGATCGCGTTCAACGAGGGGCGTTGTATTCGCTGTGGATCTTGCTTGCGCGCGTGCAAGGCAGGAGGGGTCGAGAACCGCCTCCTCTGCGTGCTTTGTGGGGACTGCGTGGAGGCATGCCCCACAGGGGCGCGCGAGATCGTCGGGCGCGTGTACACGGTGGACGAGTTGCTTCTCGAACTAGAGAAGGACAGGGATTTCTACCAGGAGTCGGGGGGTGGTGTGACCTTCTCTGGTGGAGAGCCACTGCTGCAAGCCAACTTCCTTGTGAGTGTACTGGCTTCGTGCCGAGCGCGAGAGCTGCATACGGCGGTGGACACGACCGGATTCGCACCGACACCGGTGATCCGGGAGATCGCCCGGCACACCGACTTGTTCCTCTACGATCTCAAGCTGATGGACCCCGAGAGACATCGGCACTACACTGGGGTTTCGAACGAACTCATCTTGGGTAACTTGAAGGAACTGGTAATGATGGAAGCGGCAGTGGTGGTGCGGGTCCCATTGATCCCGGGCATCACGGACACCGACGAGAATCTACTGGCCATGGCCGAGTTCGTTCAGACCCTTGGCCTGAAACGGATCAGCCTGCTGCCTTTCCACAAGATGGCTGCCGACAAGCATGCGCGGCTCGGATACGACTACCGCCTCCCCCCGATGGAGACACAACCGCAAGACGATTTGGAGAAGATGCGCAGCCTAGTAGCGCGCCACGGGCTTCAGGTCTCGATAGGAGCGTAGGGGATGAATCAACGGGTAGATAAGCTGAGGGAGGAAAGCCTTCGGGCCAAGCCGCGCATCTCGGCGGAGCGTGCTCTGCTGATGACCGAGTTCTATGCCAACGCGGGCGCGATGTCTGCACCGATGCTACGGGCACGAGCCTTTCGACATCTCATGGAGCACAAGACAATCCATCTCGGACCCGGTGAGCTGATCGTGGGGGAGCGAGGCCCCATGCCAAAGGCCACCCCGACCTACCCCGAGTTGTGCTGCCATACCCTAGAGGACCTGGATCTACTCGACGCGCGAGAGAAGATCCCTTATGCCGTGGACGAGGACACGCGCAAGGCTTACGAGATATCGATCATCCCGTTCTGGAAGGGCAAGAGCCTGCGCGAAGCCATCTTCGATGCCATGACGCCAGAGTGGAAGGATGCGTACAGCGCCGGCATCTTCACAGAGTTCATGGAGCAACGAGCTCCCGGTCACACCGTAGCCGATGACAAGATCTATCGCTTCGGCCTACGTGACTTCCAGCGGCGCATAGCGGCACGCATCGAACAGCTGGACTTCCTCGCCGACCCAGAAGCTTTCGAGAAGCACGAGCAGCTACGTGCGATGTCGGTGTGCTGCGATGCGCTGATACGCTTTGCCGAGCGCCATGCCGAAGAGGCCGAGAGACGGGCTGCACTAGAAGGCGATGACACGCGGAAAGCCGAGCTGCTACGTATCGCCGAAGTCTGTCGGCATGTGCCAGCGAATGCACCTCGCGACTTCCACGAGGCGCTGCAGATGTACTGGTTCGTGCATCTCGGCGTGATCACCGAACTGAACACGTGGGACTCTTTCAGCCCTGGCCGACTCGATCAGCACCTTCTCCCATTCTACCGCCGCGGCCTCGAAGATGGGACGCTGACGGAGGATTCTGCAAAGGAGCTTCTGCAGTGCCTATGGGTCAAGTTCAATAATCAGCCTGCACCACCCAAGGTAGGTGTGACCGCTGCCGAGAGTGGTACATACACCGATTTCGCTAACATCAGCCACGGTGGGTTGCGGCCCGACGGGTCGGACGGCGTGAACGATGTCACCTATCTGATGCTGGACGTAGTGGACGAGATGCGCTTGCTGCAGCCGAGCACCAATATCCAGCTGAGCAAGCGGAACCCCGACCGTTTCCTCCACCGTGCCCTGAGGATCGTGAGGAAGGGATGGGGTCAACCATCGCTCTTCAATGCCGATGCGGTAGTGGAGGAGCTACTACGCCAGGGTAAGAGCCTGGAAGATGCTCGGTGTGGTGGTACGAGTGGCTGTGTCGAGACGGGTGCGTTCGGAAAAGAAGCGTACATCCTAACAGGCTACTTCAACCTGCCCAAGGTGCTCGAGATTGCACTCAACAACGGGGTAGACCCACGGACTGGCAAGCGGTTAGGCATCGAGACTGGCGACGCTGCCAACTTCTCGAGCTTCGATCAGGTGTTCGCCGCCTTCACAGCACAGATGCGGCACTTCGTGGACATAAAAGTCCGCGGTAGCAACGTGATCGAGCGGCTGTACGCGCAGCGCATGCCTGCTCCGTTCCTCTCGGTGATCATAGACGATTGCATCGAGAAGGCGAAGGACTATAACGCCGGGGGCGCGCGATACAACACGAGCTACATACAGGGTGTGGGAATCGGCACCATTACCGACTCGCTTGCCGCCATACGCCACCATGTATTTCAGAGACGTTCCGTACGCCTCGTCAATCTGCTCGCAGCCATGCAATCGAACTTCGCAGACGAAGAGCCGCTGCGCCAGATGCTGGTAAACAAGAGCCCGAAGTACGGCAATGACGACGACTGCGCGGACGACTTGATGGTGGCCGCCTTCGATGCCTACTATGATGCGGTGAACGGACGACCGAACACGCGAGGAGGTTGCTATCGCATCAACATGCTGCCCACCACCTGTCATGTCTACTTCGGTTCGGTTACCGGTGCCACGGCGGACGGGCGTAGGGCAGGGGAGCCGCTCTCTGAGGGCATCTCGCCCGTGCAAGGCATGGACCGTCACGGCCCGACCGCCGTGCTGAAGTCCGCGTCGAAGATGGACCACCTGCGCACAGGTGGTACGCTGCTCAACATGAAGTTCACGCCACGGCTGCTCGAGGGCGACGATGGAATCGAGCGGCTTGGCCACCTCGTACGCACGTACTTCCGGCTGGACGGCCACCATGTGCAGTTCAACGTAGTGACTGCGGAGACCCTGCGGGAAGCGAAGCGGGATCCCGAGAAGCATCGCGATCTAATCGTGCGCGTGGCGGGCTACAGCGACTACTTCTGCGACCTGAGCGCTGCCCTGCAAGACGAGATCATCGCACGTACCGAACACGGTGACATATGATATCCTACCCAGGTGGCCAGGTGAGGCGCCGTCCGGCGAGCAAGTGTGCGTGCAGGTGGCCGACGGTCTGCCCGCCATCGGGTCCGACGTTCAACACGACTCGATACCCACTCTCCGCGAAGCCCTCGCTACGTGCAATCGCGGCAGCCGCTAGCAGCATTTCGCCCAGCAGCCCGGCATCTTCCGCAGTAGCTCCGTCCAAGTTCGCGACATGCCGTCGAGGGATGATCAGAATGTGCGAAGGGGCGACAGGGTTCAGGTCCCGAAATGCCACCGTGTTCGCCGTCTCGTGCACGTATTGAGAAGGCGCCTCCTTCGATGCGATCTTACAGAATATGCAGCCGTCCATTCGTCCTCCTTGCGTTGTGTGGTGTCACAGTCTCCACGATCTGCCCCGTCATGCCTCGCGCTCCGTCAGCGAGAACTCGGACCGTGACGAGATCACCTACCAGCTCGCCAGGCCCGGGAAACTCCAACTCGAGGTAGTTGTCGGAGTGCCCCTTCAGCAGACCGACTGCTCGCTGCGCGCTTTCGACTAACACTCGCAGATCGCGCCCTATGAACCCGGTCCGGTAGGCACGGCCGGAGTCCGCAGTGACATCCGCTACCATCTTGCTCCGTCTCATCTTCTCTTCATGCGGCACTGGATCCCCCAGCTCCTCAGCGGGTGTGCCGGGACGAGAGGAGTACCGGAATACGTGCGCAGCTAGGTATCCCACTGTTTTTACCACGCCGACGGTCTCTCCCAACGCAACCTCGTCCTCCGTCGGAAACCCCACCATGATGTCCGTGGTGATGGCCAGATCGCGCACGCGAGCCTTCGCCTCCGAGCACCGTGCTACATACTCGTCGCGCGTGTAAGGTCGTCCCATATCTAGCAGCACCCGGTCGCTGCCGGATTGCAGGGGGATGTGTAGGTGTGGACACATCTTGGGTTCCTCACGCATCAGTCGTATCAGCTCGTCAGAGACCTGTGTCACCTCGATTGAGCTGATACGTATGCGTTGCAAACGTCGAATGTCCGCGAGTTTAACGCACAGTCCGGTCAGATCCGGCCCGCCGCTCCCGGTGAGTGGTCCGTAATCGCCGATCAGCACGCCAGTCAGTACCACCTCGCGATGCCCCTCCGCTACCAATCCCTCCACCTCGTCTACTAACTCGTGCCATGGCCGACTCTCGAGCACAGGGCGGGTGTAGGGGATCGAGCAGTAGGAGCAAAAGATGTTGCAACCGTCCTGCACCTTCACCACCGCCCGCGTACGCCGCTGCACCCGAGCAATTGCAGCATCCGTGCACGGAGCGGCAGTCTGACCGGCGAACTCCGGAAAGGCCCGCAGGAAGTGCGTAACGGTCTCCAGTTTCTCCGGATTCGCTACCACCAGATCGGCTTCTGGAACCAGCCGGCCCGCCCGCGCTGCCGCCTGCGCCTCGCATCCGGTCACAACTAGCTTCGCCGATGGGTTGGTGCGTTTCGCCCGCCGCATCATCTGCCGTGACTTGCTGGAAGCCACTGCCGTGACGGAGCAGGTGTTCACCACGTACACGTTCGCGGTCTCTTCGAATGGCACCACGCGGAACCCGCGACGCTCGAAGCTCTCCGCGATACGACGCGTCTCGTACTGGTTGACCTTGCAGCCTAGGGTAGTGAATGCAACCGTCAGCACGCGGCGATCCTACCCGACAGGCCGAGTGTCATAATCCGCGCATGGACTGGCCAGGCTTGTGGGATTCGCCGGCGCTCGGTGACCGCCTCCAGCGAGCCGCCCTGCTCCCAGCATCGCACCTCTACGCGCTTGGCTGGCGGCTGTACCTCGGTTGGTATGCCCTGGGTTTTCGGAAGCGCTACAAGGTCCCGGTGCCCGTGGTTTGCGTGGGCGGAATCTCGGTGGGAGGGACCGGGAAGACGCCCGTCACCATTGCAGTCGGCCAACTCCTGCAGCGTGCCGGGCTTCGTGTTACCATCTCGTGTAGCGGCTACGGTGGATCGTCTGTCTTTGCGTCGGTTCCGCCAGGCCAAGAAGCGGCGCCCCACATGGTCGGCGATGAGGCGGTGCTTCTGCGCGAGGCGCTTTCCGATGCTCATCTCATCGTATGCAAAGACCGGGTGCGGATGGCCAAGACGGTCGAGCTGCACTCCGACGTGGACGTCATCCTGATGGACGATGGCTTCCAGCACCTGCCACTCGCCCGCACGTTGGACCTGGTGGTGTTGGACGGCGCACGCCCCTTTGGAAACGGCCGATGTCTGCCCGCGGGTCCGCTGCGTGAGCCGAAAAGCTGCCTTCGGCGCGCGAGCGCGCTGTTCGTCGTGGGTGACCGCACTCCCGACAGCCTGCCGCCGCTCCCTACCTTCCACGTGATACGGCGACCAAAGGAGTTGCGCTCGCTAGACGGGACCCAGCGACGGGAGCTCGCTCTGCTTCGGGGGGAGAAGGTGCTGGCCGTCTCCGGGATTGGCAACCCAGAACGCTTCGAGCAGACCCTACGGGATCTGGGGGCGTCGGTGACCAGCCTCCGCTTCGGTGACCACCATGACTACAGCGCCACCGACCTCGACATGCTGGCCCGGACTACCTCCGTTACGACAGAGAAGGACGCGGTGAAGCTCCGTTCTCTGCCAGTGGAACTAAACATCTGGGTGCTGCGGGAGGAAGTGGTTTTCGCCAACGAGCGCGCCGTGCAGGACTTCCTGCTCACTGCAATCAGCGGCGAGTCCCATGTGAAGTAGCCAACACCATCCTCGCGTCCAAGGGCTACTCAGGACGATCACCGAGTCCCTCGCGACAGCAGTCGCTCGACCTCCGCGAGCTGTTCGGGGGTGTCGACCGCAGGGCCTGCCGGGCGTCGCACTCGGGTGAGCGCCATCGTGTAGCCATGCTCCAGCAGGCGAAGCTGCTCCAGACCTTCGGCCTTCTCCAGCGGGGTCTGTTTCAGATGTGGGAATTGCATGATCGTGTCGCGATTGAAGGCGTAGACGCCGAGGTGTCGAAGTGCGCGCTGCTGTCGCGAACGTGGATAGGGAACTTGCGACCGTGAGAAATACAGCGCGTAGCCCCAGACGTCCAGAACCACTTTCACGACGTTCGGGTCCGTCTCTTCCGGAAGAGTACAAGGACAGCATAGACTGGCGGAGTCCGGCGGGTGGGTTCGTAGCATCGGGCGCATGACGGCCTCCACATCTTGTGTGCGGATCAGCGGCTCGTCGCCCTGGACGTTGATGTAGATATCGCCCAGCGTGGATGCAGCAACTTCGGCAACCCGATCGGTTCCTGTGGGGCAGGCAGGATTGGAGGGGACCGCGTCTGCGCCGAAGCGCGCCGCAGCTTCCAGAATCTCGGGGTCGGGGCTCGAGATGTACACCTCGTCCACCACGCGAGCCTCTACCACACGCTCCCACACGTGTTGCAGCATGGGCTTGCCGGCGATCTGAGCAAGCGGCTTGCCCGGGAAGCGCGTGCTGCCCATTCGAGCGGGAATGACGGCGACGACGTAGGCCATAAGTACAACGCCCCGGAGCGAAGTCCGGGGCGAAGTAGTCTTTCAGCCAGGAGGGCGCGGTTCATCACTGACGCCGCGCCCGGCGGCCGCTAAAACCTGCGACCCTCCTGGCGCATATCTGAATTACTCATCGTTCTGCACCACCCCCCTTTTCGCTGGGATGGCTGGATTATCTCACGCCGTCGGCATAGGAGTCAACAGCGTTTCTACCGGCGAGTCGCCAACCACTGGGCCAAGGCCTCTAGGTCACCATCGGGCAAGTGCGCATAGCTGGGCATATCGCTGTCCGGCGATTTGGACCGCGGATCCCGCAAATGGGCGAGGTGCCATTCGGCGTCGTTCCGGCCCGCTTTGTCCAACTCTGGACCGGGTGTGGGCGAGCCCTTGCCCTGGTACCGGTGGCAGTTCATGCAACCGTGCTTGGCGAAGAGGGCTTCACCGTCCACGGCCGACGTGTCGCTCCGCGCCTGCTGAGTGCCTGCTCCGCCTCCTGATTGGGGCTTCACCGCCTCTCCCCCTGAGGACGTAGGCCCACAGCCTGCCGCAAACAAAGCGAGCGCGATGCCCAGCGACAGCGCAACCCGATCACATTCCACTCCGGTTTCCTCCCCTTCGAGGTTACCCCGGAACCTTGGCGACGGTCGCACATTGGTCCCTAAGCTACCGCTACCTCTTGGCTCAAGTACCGCTTGCATACCTCTACCAGCTTCCTCAGTGCCCGCTCGCCCACTTCGTCCTCTTCCGTCGCCGAGGCGAGGGCCAACTCGAGCAGTGCGAACGCCTCTTCCTTCGTAAGACTGAGCGCCATTGTCATCCTCGCTCTCCTTGCAGGCTCCATCTGGGCTGCCTGTTCTGTCCAGATTACACTCGGACTTTGATTTTCGTTGCGCTTCGAGCCATGGACCTAAGATTATTCAAGACCCGAATTGACTTTTTTCATACGCGCATCCTGCTGGGCCAAAGGCACGCTCGGAGCGCCCAACGGCACGAAACTTGCTGGCTACAGCTCTGGGAGTGGAACACAATGAACCGATCTAGGCCCCGCGCCTTCACGCTCATCGAGTTGTTGGTGGTCATCGCCATCATCACGGTGCTTGCCGCCATTCTCTTCCCCGTATTCTCGCGGGCCCGGGAGCATGGTAAGCAGGTCGTGTGCGGACAGCAGATGCGCCAAGTGGGAATGGCCATCACGATGTACTACGGTGACCATGACGACGTGCTGCCCATCACGTGGTTGTGGGATCGGCCTTGGTGCGCAGACAACGCCTCGTGGAAGCAGATCACCAAGCCATACCAGAAGGCGGACGAGCTATACGCCTGCCCCAGCTTCGAGGGCAAAGGTGTGGACTGTCGCGATTACTACGCCAATCCCCAAGTGAGGTACTTGGGGCAGTACGGTATCAATAACTGGGCGTACATCGATGTCTTTACCGACGTCAACCCCAACGTCGCCGACTATCAGGAGCATAAGACCGCACGAGTGAACGGCGTCGAGGTGCCTAGCGAGACCGTCATCGTGACGGAGAACGGCGACGGTGACTGGATCGCAGAACCGGAAGCCTACAAGTGCATGGACACGATTCTCGGTACCCGCATCTTCACTGCGGACTACGGCATCGTGAAGTACCGCCACGGTGGCAAGAAGTCCGCGATGGTAGCGTTCGTAGACGGCCACGCGAAGGTGATGACACGCGACCAACTCCATGCGAACAACTGCTACGTCTGGTGGCGGAAGAAGAGGTAGTGCGACGAGTCTCGAACTGGATGCTGTCCCCAGGAGCGCGGATCCGCTGACAGGATGGATAGGCGATCAAGCGCTCGTCACATAGCGCTCAACACTCACCTCTCGCGAAATACTCATGTAACACCCATCGAGCTGCCCGTCCCATCGAGCTGCCCGTCATGCTGAGCCTGTCGAAGCATGACCCCACTCGCCGCGAACCTAGCGCCCAGTCTCGATCACACAGGGGCACATGCTGTCATGCTTCGACAGGCTCAGCATGACGACGAGCGGCCAAACCAACTTCACGCCATGACGGCTGACTTATACATCCATCCGTCATGGCGGATTAGGCGCTGAGCGCTCCCTCCCCTTGGAACGCAGCGAAAGCAAGAGGGTTGGGGTGTATCAGATCCTACGCTTCGTCCCGCGGCTGCGCACCTACGGCAAGAGGCGTTGATCTCTACACTGTCCCATCCTAGCCCTAGGGTGGAGTCTAACGCGAGAAACACACGCACATATTGAGATATCCCCCACCACTGCGAGTGGTGAGGGATAGGGCATCTAGCAGGAGACAGCGATCAATACCACCAGGTAACGGACAGATAGCCCCAGTCCGAGTTCTGCGCACTGCCGCCGTTGATGGTTTTGATGAAATTGCCGGGGAAGAAGCGCGCGACGCCGATCTCCGCCGCCCAAGCCTTGTTAGGTTTGTAGGTGAGGATGAGGTCGAGCTCGCGTCCAACGTCCTTGCCCGCCGCGCCTGTCGGATCCTGATAGGGCCCACCAGCGCCCGTGTTGATACCACCGGTCGCCCCATACCATGCATCCTTCGCGTTGTCTAGCCGGAACCAGTGGTGTGCGGCACGGAACTGCCAGTTCTTCGCGGGTACAGCCGTCACATCAACCATGAACGCGCGCATGTTCCGCCATCCCTGATAGTCGGCTATCCCGTACTCAGGATGCACGATGGCGAAGAGCTGGTCGAACGTCTTGTACTTGTCGTCGGCGGGATCCCCCCCGGAAGCATAGGTGATTTCGAACCCGAGTCGCGGTTTCCAAGGGGCCGCAATCGTATAGCCGCCGGTTAGGTACGCTCCCATCGCTTCGATGTTTTTGTCACCGTAGTCACCACCCTGGATGGCTGCCTCGGCGATGAAGTCCAAGCCGTTCTTCAGCTTCCGCTCCGCCCGAGCTCCGAAGGTATGCACGGTGTGGGAGAGCCCCGACAGATTGTCGTGCTTGTAGATGTAGTACACCTCGGCGGGTCCTTCCTTCGACTTCCACTCACCGAAGACTAAGCCGATATCAGGATGCCGCGGCCGTCGCCCAGCCGAACCGATGGTCCCACCGAAGGCCGTGACGCTAAGATGGCTCGTGAGAGCATGGTCTATTCGCAAGCCGTCGTAGGATCGTCCGAAGTTGCTCCAATAGCCCGCTCCGAAGAGGCGCTTGCGCCCCATCGTCACATCCTGTCGACCGCCGCGCACTTTCCACGTTTTCGTGCTGTCCTGAAACTCCGCGTAGGCTTGATAGACGTCGAAGTAGTGGTCGTTATCGTTGCGTGTCGGGGTGTAGTACTGGTCGTACGACTCCTGCGGCTGCAAGAAGAGGGAGATCCCCTGCTCCTCGTTGAACATCCGCAGTCCGAGGCGCAAGCGACCGAAGATGTCGTCACGACGGTCGTTCAGGGCGTCGAAGAAGTCGCGGTTGTCGCGTGCCTCGCCACGCACTCGCGCCTCGATGGAGACCTCATAATCCCAGCCGTCCTGGGCGAATGTACACACCACAGCGAGAAGCGCCGCGAGGGCGAGTCCGAAGCGAATGCCGATCCTGGTCATGATGAATCCTCCTTGAAATGGCATCCCAACGTGATTATGCTCGCACAGGCGCCGAAAAGTGCAACATACCCATTCAACTCTCGGCCACGAGAGCCGGTGCAGTTTGCACCACGGCGTGGTCATCTCGAACACCGAACTCACCCCGTGGCGCGGCCTTGAGTATCGCCTTCAGATAACGCCCGGTGTATGTCCCCCTCGTGGCTGCCACCTGTTCCGGTGTGCCCTCCGCAATCACTTGGCCTCCCTCGTCGCCACCCTCGGGCCCCATGTCCAACACCCAGTCGGCAGTCTTGATCACGTCCAGGTTGTGCTCGATCACGATTACGGAGTTGCCCTGGTCCACCAAGCGGTGCAACACTCCGAGCAACTTGTTCACGTCCTCGAAGTGCAGCCCCGTTGTCGGCTCGTCCAGGATGTATACGGTGCGGCCGGTGCTCCGCTTCGAGAGGTGGTCGGCCAATTTGATGCGCTGCGCCTCGCCTCCCGACAGCGTGGTGGCGGGTTGGCCGAGTCGGATGTAACCCAGCCCGACATCCATCAGCGTGCCGATCTTGCGTTTGAGCGGCGGCACGGGCCCGAAGAACTCTAGAGCTTCTTCCACCGTCATCTCCAATACCTCGGCGATGGACTTTCCCTTGTACTTCACTTCCAGCGTCTCGCGGTTGTAGCGTTTGCCCTTGCACACCTCGCACGGCACGTACACGTCGGGGAGGAAGTGCATCTCTATCTTGATGATGCCATCGCCTTGACACGCCTCGCAGCGACCACCCTTTACGTTGAAGCTGAACCGCCCGGGCTTGTAGCCGCGCACCCGTGCATCCGTCGTGCGCGCAAACAGATCGCGGATCATATTGAACGCACCGGTATAGGTGGCTGGATTGCTACGCGGTGTGCGACCAATCGGCGACTGGTCAATGTCCACCACCTTGTCCACGTGCTCGATGCCCTCGATGCCGTCGTGCGGTCCCCACACAGTTCGAGTGCCGTACACGTGGTACATCAGACGTGGAAACAGCGTCTCCTGTATTAGTGTGGACTTGCCGCTGCCCGATACGCCGGTCACACACACGAACACGCCTAGGGGGATCCGTGCCTCTATGTTCTTCAGGTTGTGCGCTCGAGCCCCGTGGATGATGAACCACCGATCGTTGACGGGCCTGCGCCGTGACGGCACCGGGATCGCTCGTTCCCCCCGCAAGTATGCGCCAGTGATGCTGCCGGGCGTGCGGCGAATCTGCTCTACCGTGCCTTCCGCCACCACGTGTCCGCCGTGCTCGCCGGCCCCCGGACCGAGGTCAATGATGTGGTCGGCGGCCAGCATGGTCTCTTCGTCGTGCTCGACCACGATCACGGTGTTGCCGAGGTCTCGCAGCCGCTCCAACGTGCCAATCAGCTTACGGTTGTCCCGCTGGTGCAAGCCGATCGAGGGCTCGTCCAGAATGTACAGCACACCCATGAGCCCGCTCCCAATCTGTGTCGCGAGCCGGATGCGCTGTGCCTCTCCGCCGGCCAATGTCCGCGCCGTCCTGTCGAGCGTCAGATAACCGACGCCCACACCGGCCAAAAAGTCCAATCGCTCGCGTATCTCTTTGATCAGTCGGCTCGCGATGAAACGCTCGCGCTCGCGCAGTTCCTTCGGCAGATGGGCGAAGAATGCCGCGGCCTGGCTCACCGACATCGAGGTGACGTCCGAGATGGCCCGCCCGTTCAATGTCACAGACAGGGCTTCCGGCTTCAGCCGCTTGCCTCCGCACGCGGGGCAGGGGCGCTCCGCCATGTACTGCTCCAGGTCCTGCTTCACCCAGTCCGATTCTGTTTGGTCGTACTTCTTGCGCAGTATGGCTTTTACACCCGGGAAGTCCGTCTCGAAGTACCTCGCGCGTCCGAACCGGCTGCCCAGGCGGACCGAAACCTTGCCCTCCACTCCGTCCATCAGCGCCGCCACGTGCTCGGGAGCCAGATCCCGGAAAGGAGTGTCTATGTCGAAGCCGACGCGCTCCGCCACAGCTTCGAACAGCTCGTGGTACCAAGACTTCGGCTCCCCGCTCTTGTACATGAAGGGCGCTAACGCTCCTTCGCTCACCGACTTGCTCGTGTCCGGCACCATGAGCTGAATATCGAACTCGCGCCGGAACCCCAGGCCCGTGCACTCGGAACACGCACCGTATGGGCTGTTGAACGAGAAGGTCCGCGGCTCGATCTCGCCTATACTGATGTCGCAGCGAGGGCAGGCAAACTGTTCCGAAAACATGCGTTCGTCGCCGTTCGGGCCTAGAATCACGAGGTGTCCCTTGCCCAACCGCAACCCGGTCTCGATGGAGTCCGCTAGCCGCTGCTCGATACCCTCCTTCACCACCAGGCGGTCCACCACTGCCTCGACGGTGTGCTGTTTGTAGCGGTCCATCGGGATGTCGTCGGTCACCTCGTAGATCAGGCCGTCCACTCGCACGCGCACGAAACCTTGCCGATGCACATCCTGCAACACCTGCCTGTACTCACCCTTTCGCCCTCGAACGAGTGGGGCGAGCACCTGAATCTTGCTGCCCGTGGGGAGCCCCAGCACTGCATCTGTGATCTGCTCCACGGACTGTCGAGTGATGGGTTCACCGCATTGAGGGCAGTGGGGAGTGCCCACCCTTGCGAAGAGCACGCGAAGGTAGTCGTAAATCTCGGTCACTGTGCCGACAGTGGAGCGGGGGTTCTTGCTGGCGCCCTTCTGGTCAATCGAGACAGCGGGAGATAGGCCGTCTATGTGGTCAACGTCCGGCTTGTCCATCTGTCCCAAGAACTGGCGCGCATAGGCGGAGAGGCTCTCGACGTAGCGGCGCTGCCCCTCGGCGTAGATAGTGTCGAATGCGAGGCTAGACTTGCCCGAACCGGAGAGCCCAGTGATGACCACGAGTTTGTCCCGCGGGATCTCGACGGTGATGTTCTTCAGGTTGTGCTGTCGTGCTCCAACGACAACGATCTTGTCTTGCGGCATCTGCCTCCCCTTTTTGGCAAACGATCATTGTACACGGCATGCGGCGTGGGACCTAACGCCGGTTGTGTAAGTGATGGGGGTAAACTACGTTACGATTTCTTCCTGCGCTGCCTGCCAGGCCGAGTAGACCTGGGATGCGCACAGCATCACGAGAATCAGACTCGTCCAGGACACGTGCCATGCGAAGGTAGACATGAAGTCGAGTGCGGCGTGCAAATACGACGCGTCTCGAACCCTCTGCCGAGCCATCCACGAAAGCACGCAGCCCGCCAGTGAGCCCACTCCGGCGCCCAGCACCAGCCAGGGGCCGACATCGAGGTCCTTCCGAAACGCGGCAAGGAATACCAGCGCGGTAGCCCAGGCCAGCAACGAGAGGGCGAGGGCGACATAAGCAAACACGAGACCCGCCAGCGCTCGTCGGTCGGCGAGAGACGGCTCTTTGGGTCCCGGAGGCACTTCCTCCGCACGCATCAGTTCCGCAGCCTCAGATACCAAGACCTAGTCGGTGAACCTCTTGAACAGGATGGTGGCGTTGTGCCCTCCGAACCCGAACGAGTTGGACAGCACCACGTTCACCCTGGCATCCCGAGCCGTGTTGGGCACGTAGTCCAGGTCGCACTCGGGGTCGGGTACCTCGTAGTTAATGGTCGGCGGCAGCGTGTTGGTCTGGATAGCCATAAGGCAGGCGGCGGCCTCTACCGCCCCTGCTGCTCCCAGCAGATGCCCGACCATGGACTTGGTGGAGCTGATGGCGAGCTTCCGAGCGTGATCCCCGAATGCCCGCTTGATGGCCAACGTCTCCAGCTTGTCGTTCAGCGGCGTCGAGGTGCCGTGGGCGTTGATGTAGTCCACCGACTCGGGCTTCATCTCCGCGGTCTGGAGAGCCATGCGCATTGCTCGGTAAGCTCCGTCACCCTCCGGGTCGGGCTGCGTGATGTGAAAAGCGTCGCCAGTCATGCCGTATCCTACGATCTCAGCGTAGATTCTCGCTCCACGAGCCTTCGCGATCTCCAAGCGCTCGAGCACCAGCACGCCCGCCCCTTCCGCCATCAGGAAACCGTCCCGCTCCTTGTCGAACGGCCGGCTGGCGTGCTGCGGGTCGTCGTTGCGGAAGGTTACGGCTTTGGCAGCGCAGAACCCACCGAGGCCCGTCTTCGTAATCGGTGCTTCCGCTCCGCCCGCGAACATCACGTCCGCGTCTCCACGGCGGATTATGTGATAAGCGTCCCCGATGGCGTTCGTGCCGGTCGAGCACGCGGTCACCACGCACGAATTCGGCCCCTTCGCGCCGAGATAAATGGACACCATGCCCGAGCCCATGTCCGGGATCATCATGGGAACGAGAAGAGGGCTCACCCGCCCGGGGCCCTTTTCCATCAGCACGTCGTACTCGGCTTCCAACTTGCCGATGCCACCGATGCCCGAGCCGATCATCACCCCTATGCGCTCCGCGTTCGACTCGTCAATCGTCAGGCCAGCGTCTTGCCGAGCCATCTCGGTAGCCGCGATGCCGAACTGCGTGAAACGGTCGGACCTTCGGGCCGTCTTCGGGTCCATAAAGGGACCGGGGTCGAAGCCCTTGACTTCGGCAGCAATCCTGCAGTCGTATGCCGAAGCGTCCATCAGGGTGATAGGACCTGCGCCCGACCTGCCTTCGAGGCAGCCCTCCCAGAACTCGCGCAGGTTTAGCCCGATGGGAGTGACGACGCCGATGCCCGTGACGACGACGCGGTGAGCCGGTTGCGTGCGTTCAGCCATCAGATGCGCCGTCGGCTAGCCCAGCTTGCCGGAGATGTACTCCACGGCATCACCGACGGTCTTGATCTTGTCCACGTCCTCGTCCGGAATCTCGACCCCGAACTCCTCCTCCAACTTCATCACCAGCTCGACGACGTCCAACGAGTCGGCATTGAGGTCGCCCTGAAACGACGTCGTCGGTGTAAGCTCCTCCGGCTTTACGTGCAACTGCTCCACTGCGTGCTTCACGACGCGCTCATAGATTGCCTGGTCCATAAGTTCACTCCCTTCCGTGCTGCGGCCCCCGCCTTCCGGCGGCCCGGTCCCCTACAGCGTTAGCCCTCCGTCTACCACCAGCGTTTGCCCCGTGACAAACCCGGCGTCATCGGATAGCAAGAAACTGACCACGCCCGCGACGTCCTCGACCGATCCGAGGCGGCGTAGCGGCGCGTGCTCCTCCGCCCAGCTTCGAAACTCTTCCGGCAGGTCCCGGGTCATTTCGGTCTGAATGTATCCTGGAGCGACGGCGTTGCATGTGATACCCCGCGAGCCGAGTTCCTTCGCAACACTCTTGGTCAGCCCAATCAGCCCGGCCTTACTCGCAGCATAATTCGCCTGCGCCACCTGCCCACCGAGACCTACGATGCTGCTCACGTTCACGATGCGCCCAAAGCGGTTCTTCATCATCGAGCGCGTGACCTGACGCGTGCACAGAAAAGCTCCGCGCAGGTTCACGTTGATCACGCTGTCCCAGTCCTCGTCCTTCATCCGCAGCAGGAGTTGGTCGCGGGTGATGCCCGCATTGTTCACCAGATAGTGAATGTCGCCGAGTTCCTGAGTCACCAAGCCGAAGGCGCGCTCGACTTCCTCGGTCTTCGAAACGTCGGCCGCCACGCCCACGGAACGCCTTCCGAGGGCGCGGATGCGCTCCACACCCGCGGCGACGCACTCGGGAGACACGGAGATGATGGCGACGTCGGCGCCTTCCTCGGCCAGCCGCAGCGCGACCGCCAACCCGATGCCCCGGCAGCCGCCGGTGACCAAGGCGGTCCGATCCTTGTGTCGCATGAGGCTCAGTTTACCGCGCCTTGTCCCCCCGCCAACCGGCCTTCGTCTTCCGGTCCATCCAAACCCCGCCCGTGGAGCGAAGGGGAAGCTCGCCTCGCCTCGACGTTTTACCATGTTCGCGGGGAGGGTCTGTCCCGATTCATCGGGACTGGGGTGGGG
>JABRVX010000047.1 GCA_039961735.1 Fimbriimonadia bacterium | reverse complement strand
CGTCGGTGCGCCCCAATCCGGTCCACGCGCAGAAGGGTTCCCATTCGAGGGGGGATAGGGGCGTTGAAATCCGTCATGCTGAGCTTGTCGAAGCATGACGCCGGTCAGCACCGCCCCACCGCACGTGAGGCGGTCGGGCATAATCGCGGCATGAAGCACGTCTGCGCACTCGCGACACTCCTCTGCCTTGCATGCAGCCTCGGATGGGCGGACGGCGACGCCTACCGCCTGCGGATCGGGGATTCGCTCACCGTCCGATACCTTTTCTGCCCCGAGGGCCAGGAGCAGAAGGACCCACCCGAGATGCACCTGACGGTTCCTCCTGGTGGAGTGCTCACGCTGCCGCACGTCGGGCAGGTGCAAGCCGAAGGACGGCCCGTTCTGGAGGTTCAAAACGACGTCGTGGAGCGGCTGCGTCGCCACTTCCCCCTCGCCCAGTGCACGATCCTGTTGACCGGCATTCGGCCCTCGTATTACTCGATCATCGGTGAGGTGAAGCAGGGGGGGCAGTTCGAGTTGCCGCCCGGACTCACCCTGCGTGAAGCGGTCGCGCGTGCCGGTGGGACGCTGCGCCGCCCAGAGCTGCTGCTTGCGAGCGTCTACCGCGACGGCAAGCTGTACAAAGAGTTCGATCTGTTTTCAATCGGAACCGGCGACGACGCCGTCGCGCGTGAGGTGCTCCAGCCCGGCGATGTCGTGAGCATCCAGACCAGGCGTCAGATGCGCGTCTGGCTCGCCGGCCAGTTTCAGCAGCCGGGAGAGCGCGCGGTAGAACAGGGCACGACGTTGCGCCAGGCGCTCGCGGACATGGTTCCGGCGAAGGCCGACCGAGCTGAGCGCCTTATAGTCACCGTCACCAGGCAAGGTGCCGAGGCGCTTCGCACGACACTGTACGACGTGCAGACCGGCCGTGCATCGGAGTTCCCGATGCAAGATGGGGACTTCGTGGCGATGGCCCCCGAGGAGACCAACCGCGTGTGGGTCTTCGGGGTGGTCGAGCAGCCTGGGCAGTACGACCTGCCCGTGGGCTCGACGCTGGTGCAGGCCCTCTCGATGGCGGGCGGTGCCAAGCCGGAAGCCTCTCTGCGAGACGTCCAGGTTCTTCGTGGCAAGGAGACGCTTCGGGTGGACCTGCGCGACCCTAAGCAGATGGAGCAGACGCCTCTGACGATCGCGGAGGGCGACATTGTGCTGGTCCGTGAGAATGCCAGGCGCGTCGCCGTCGTCGGCGAGGTGCGTCAGCCCGGTCTCTTCGTGATGCGCGACGATGTGGAGACCCGGTTGTCCGATGCCCTTGCCCTGGCCGGCGGCCTCACGAAGAGAGGCCCCGCAGCAAGAATCACGCTGATTCGCGTCTCCTCTGACGGCACGGTATCCAGAATCCCGGTAGACTTCTCGAAGTACCTGAAGAGTGCAGACGCGTCGGGGAACCCCCTGATCGTTTCCGGTGACGTCGTGGTGGCAGGAGAGACTCCGCGTATCGAACTCGGTGACGTAGCTAGTGTGCTGCTCGGTGCAGTGGGTCTTTGGGGGTTGATCCGACAATGATTATAGCGGGCGGCACGGCCGACCCGCAGGGATGGGTGATTGCATGGAACGGCAGCAGAGTAGAAGGACCTACGACACTCGCGGCGGATCCCGTGGTGGCATCACCTCCCGCGTGAGATCGCTCTTTGCTCTGGAGCGGGTCGTGCGGATGGGTGCAGACCTCGCCATGCTCTGGGTTTCGCTTTTGGTTGCGTTATTGCTGTGGCCCTACGCTCGCGCAACCGATCCCGTGGTGGAGCTTCCGCTTCGACCATGGGAGTTCGCCTCGGCGTTCTTTGCCCTCGGGGTACTCGGGCTCCTAACGTTCTATCTGAGCGGTTTCTACACCCGAGGCCGAGCGTATCGCAGCCGGTACAAGGTGCTAATAGTCTCGCAGGCGGTCTCCCTCACCTATCTCGAGCTGAGCGGGCTGTGTCTGTTCTTCCCGCAGATCGTGACTGCACCGCGCGCTGCGATCCTGTTGTCATGGGTCGTCTCGCTGGTGCTGCTCGTTGCGGCTAGACTGTGGGCTGCGATTTGGGCGCGCGTGGTGCTCTATGAGCGGTCGCGACAAGCGGTCGAAGTGGCGCCTCCCCAAAAGCACGTGCTGCTCATCGGAGGTGCTGGCTACATCGGCTCGGCCCTGCTGCCGAAGTTGCTGGACAAGGGATACCGTGTCCGCCTGATGGACCTGTTCATCTACGGCGAGGAGTCCATCGCCAAAGTGCGTGAGCACCCGAATCTGGAGGTCGTGCGCGCGGACTTCCGTCAGGTGGATAAGGTCGTATGGGCGATGCGGGACGTGGACGCAGTGATCCACCTCGGTGCCATCGTCGGCGACCCGGCGTGCGAACTGGACGAAGGCTGTACCATCGAGGTCAACCTCAGCGCCACCCGCTTGATCGCGGAGGTGGCCAAGGGGCATGGTGTGGGGCGTTTCATCTTTGCAAGCACATGCTCGGTGTACGGCGCATCGGACGATCTGCTCGACGAGCGCTCGGCCCTGCACCCGTTGTCACTCTACGCTCGTAGCAAGATGGCCTCGGAGCAGGTGTTGCTCAGCATGGCGACCGAATTCTTCCACCCCGTTATTCTGCGGTTCGGGACCATCTTCGGAATGAGCGGGCGGACGCGGTTCGACCTGGTCGTCAATCTCTTGACCGCTAAGGCGGTGGTAGACGGAAAGATTACGGTGTACGGGAGCGACCAGTGGAGACCCTTCCTGCACGTGGACGACGCCGCGCGCTCGCTGCTTTTGGCACTGGAGGCGCCGCTCGATCTGGTGCGCTGCGAGATCTTCAACGTCGGGTGCAACTCCCAGAACTACACCCTCGGGCAACTCGGCGCGGCCATCAACGATCTGGTGCCCACCGCCGAGATGGTGAGCAGCCCTTCGGACCCTAAGGACCGTCGCAACTACCGGGTGGACTTCTGCAAGATCGGGGAGCGGCTCGGCTTCGAGACTCGCTGGAGCCTCGAGGATGGCATTCGCCAGGTGATCCATGTGCTCCGTAGCGGGCAGGTCAAAGACTACCGCGATGCGCAGTACAGCAACGTGAAGTTCCTCTCCGAGGAGTTCGGATTGGAGTCGCTGAAGACACGCAACGGGTGGGAGACGGATATCCTAGGCACCCACGCCGTCGCCGAGGTCGAGACACCCAAAGACTCGCAAGCGCCCCTCGGCCTGGACTAGGAGCCCGGTCGGAGCCGCGTGATATACTGGGTCCGCCCGCCCCTCGGTTCACCCGCACCAAGCAGATGGGGCGAAAGGGAACGGAGGACCTCAGCGTATGAGCATGGAAGCGCCATCGCCGCAACCGAGTTATGCCGAGGATGAGATACTCGGCGCCCTCGGACGGTTGTGGCGCGCGAAGTGGCTGATTCTGATCCTCGCCGTGTTGGTGGGCGCGCTGACGCTCTTGGTCACCTACCTGCTGCCCCCTGTGTGGAAGGCCAAAGCGACCGTGATGCTCCCGCTTCGCTCACCCTCGCCACTGGTCATGACACCCGGCATGGTGGATACCAGCGCGGTAGGCAACGTGCTCGGAGGCCCCTCCCCGCTTCGCATGTTGGCGGCGATGCTGGAGAGCGAAACGGTGCTTCAAGAAGTGACGAAGGCGACCGGCCTCACCCGTAAGAAGCTGCTCGACATCCGCGACGTGGACGACCGCGAGACCGGAAACACTATCACAATCTCGATCCGGCACGGCGATCGCGAGCTGGCGCTGAAGGCGGTGCGAGCGCACCTGGAGGCGCTGCGCAAGTTGACCGTCCAGTTGAACGTTCCGCCGGTAACCTCGGATGCAGGCACGTTACAACAGGCGTTGGACGAGAAGTCTAGAGAGCTAGCCGAAGCCGAAGAGCGCTTGGAGAAGTTCCAGTCTTCGGTGGCAACCGCACCTATAGTCGCCACGCCTAACCAGGCAGGCGGCACCGCGGTGGTGCTTCCCGCAGCGTGGCTCAACCAACTCACGGACGCGCAGGTTGAGTTGAAGCGTATGAACGCGGTGATTGACGGGCACTTGCAGCGCATCGAGAAGCAATCCGGCAAGGCCGTGGAGTTTCCGACCGATATTGCGGCTGCCAAGCCCTGGAGGGACCGCCTCATCGGGCTGGAGTACGAGCTGCGCATGGCGCTGGTTTCGTCCGCTCCGGACTCTCCGCACATCAAGCGCATTCAGGAGCAAATCGGCATCACCCGAGCCGAGCTCGGTGCGCAAGTAACCAAGTACCTGCAGGCGCTGAGGGACGACCTGCTCGACCCCGCGACGGACCTGAAAGGTGAGGGCCTGGCTGACTCGGTAGCATCTCGAGTCGGGCTGGAGGCGCGCATAGAAGCCCTCCGGCGACTCGTTGACCTTGCGCCGAAAGAGGCCAAGGAATACCAGCGTCTGCTGCGCGACGTGACAACGCTCGGGGCAATCGTGCAGCAACTTCGCACCAACCTCGAGATTGTGCGGTTGCAGGTGGAGCGTGATCCGATCCTCTGGCAGGTGATGGACGAGCCGGGCATCTACGACCGACCCGTCAACAAGCGGTATGTGTTCTACCCCGCTCTCGGCGCCCTTGGCGGTGCACTGCTCGGATGCGTGATCGGCCTTGCACGGACCCGGAGGTAGAAGGAAAGCCGCTGCGGCGGTAATGGTCGGTTCCACGTCGAGCGGCGTGCTCGGCGCCCTGCAGACGCTGATCCTGATGCCGCTCTATCTGCGCGAGATCGGTCCGGCACTGTACGGCGCGTGGTGCGGCTCCGGCGACCTTCTCGTGTGGCTGCAGACCTTCGACTTCGGGATCCCCAACATCATGATCCAACGCATCGGCGCAGCGCATGGTAGGCGTGATCAGGCATCCATCGGCGCGTACCTGTGCTCTGGAATGGCGATGGTGGCGGTGGTAGCGGCGACAGCACTTGCGGCAGCCTTCGCTGTGCACCGCTGGGTCCCCGTTTGGATGGGAGCCCATGGGGATGCGGCCCAGACACTGTCTGCTTGCTTTCTCATCGGTGCCGCAGCCGCAGTGATGAATATCCTTAGCCATGGGATACACGGACTGGCGAAGGGGATTCAGCAGACTGGGTTCGTCAACGCAGCACTGGTAGTTGGCACCGCAGTGGGTTTCGGCATTACGGCCGCACTGCTGGTGGGCGGTTGGGGGCTCTATTCGATTGCTTGGGGTGCGGCGACCCGTGCGGGGATTGCGCTGGCGGCCAACTCGTGGTTCGCACTGTCCGTGCTGAATCGCGGGCTGTGGAAGTACTTTCGGCTGCGGGGGGAGCTGTTGCGCGAGATGGCGGTTCTCTCGCCTCCCGTGCTGCTGGCGGGTGTGGGCTACGGCGTGATGAACAACAGCCAGGCAGCCATCGCCGCGATGACGCTCGGCCCGGGTGCGGCCACCGTGCTGACCGTGACGCGACGTGCCATGGACCTCGCACGGTACTTCAGCGATGTGGTGGCGTATGCGGCCTACGGGGGCTTCGCCAGCCTCGTCGCAGACGAGGAGGGCCGAATCCGTGCAATGCGAGTGCGGGCGGAGGTGGTCGCGGTATACATGACCATCACAATGGCTCTCGGAACGGCATGCATGGCAATAAACCCTAGCTTCGTGATGGTGTGGGTCGGGGCGGAGCAGTTCGGTGGTGCCGCTCTGACCATTGTGCTAGCGACCGGGCTCGTGGTGTCCGGGTGGTCCTTCCTGAGCAACTACCTGTACCGCGCAACGGGTAAGCAGGCGGAGGGTGCTTGGATGCTGGTAGGTGAGGCCCTGGTGCGAGTGCCTCTGATGGCGGTTCTCGCCCGCGCGTTCGGGCTGACCGGTCTCGCGGCGGCCTCCATCGGCACCGCAGCGGTCTCCGGCTGGCTCGCCTACCGTGGCACTCTTGCAGCCTCCCACTCTCCGCCTCGGGGAGAGGGTTGGGGTGAGAGGGTACCGAGGCGCACAGTCATGCTGGCCATCTACGGTGCGCTGTGGGTTGCCGGAGCCGTGGTGTGCTCGACTGTGATAGTACCGAGATGGTTCTTCGTCGTGGCTCTCGGGCTCGGGGTGGCAGGTGGATCGCTGCTACTGCTGCGGCATACTGACCCCCTGCTTCATAACATTCCTCTGCTCGGCAAGTCCGCTCCGCCCGAAGAGGTGCAGTTGTGACGCCCGCGCCGACGTGGGCTCGGCTGCTGCCAATCGTGGTGGTGGTGCTCTACCTGACGGGCACAGTCCTACTCTTTGCGTTCGGCCCGTGGCCTTGGCGGGTGCAGAATGCCACCTACCTATACACCCTCGTTGCGTGCATTCACGTTGCGTTGCTGCTAGGATTCGTGCTCGCACTAGTAAGGAGACCAGGCGGATACTGTGCGCGCATCACGCCGGAGTCGCTCGTGCGAGTCAGCGTCGTGGCGAACCTGGTGCTGCTGCCATTCTTGTCCTACTCGCGTTCCGGCTCGTGGGTGCCCGATGTGATCCGAGGCCTTACCGACCCCGGAGGCGCATACCAGGCATCTTTGATGCTCACCGAAGGGCAGGGGAGCGTCGCCATGTACCTGCGGATACTTGTAGCACCGCTATTGTACTTGGCCATTCCTGTCGGCATCTACTACTGGGGGCGAATCGGCTGGGGTCTGCGCCTCGGCGTGATAGCGGTGACACTGTGGACGGTAGCCCTGATGGTAGCTATCGGAATGAGGGCATACATCGCCGATATGCTCATCTTCATTCCATGGCTGCTGCTTGCCGCACATATCTCGGGAGTGACGCGACGCAGCCGAGCGGTGTGGGCAGGCATGATTGGCTTCGGTGTGCTCGCGTGCGCCGCTTTCTTCGCCTACTTCGCGCTGTCCAACGTGGCGCGGGCAGGTGGGAGAGTCGTGGTAGCGGTGGAGCCCCTCTCCTATGAACGTCCGGACGAGGGCAACGCGCTGTTGACGGCAGTGCCCGAGGAGTGGCGACAGGGCGTGCTTGGTGCCACGCTCTACTTCGCGGGAGGCTACTACGTTTTGGACCGGTGTCTCTCGAAGCCGTGGAAGCCCACCTATGGGTTCGGCCACTCGCGCTTTCTGGTGCGCAACGCCGTTCGCTTCTTGCGCTCCGAGGAGTTCGCTCGGCGCCCCTACACCGCGCAGGTGGAGCGCGAAGACGGCATCGACGCGTGGATGTGGTTCTCCACCATCTATCCGTGGATCGCCTCGGATGTCAGCTTTCCCGGAGTGGTGCCGGTCGTGTTCTTGATAGGCTGGGCGTTCGGACTGGCTTGGTCGGACTGCTTGCGAGGAACGAATCCGCTTGCCCCCGCAGCGCTGTCCCTGCTACTAATGGTAGTATTCTGGTTCCCGGCCCTGAACCGTGTGCAAGACGGTGAGGCGATGGTGGCATTCTGGGCGATCCTCGTCGCGTGGCTGTACACTCGACGCGCTGTGCGTGTGGAGGCCGGCGCGTGAAGAGCGATATCGCCATCGCTTTCGTCGGTTCCGTGGTTCCCGACCGACCACGCTACCATAACGCTGCCTTCAGCCGGGCGATCAACCAGTGGCAGGAGAACCTGATCTACGGTTTGCGGCACGCGGGCCTCACGGACATCGAGGTGTTTTCCGCGGAGTGCGTGCCGAGGTTCCCACACTCGAAGCGACTCGTCGTGTGGGGTGGTCGGGATGTGCTAGAGGGCGACGTTCCCGTCAGGTTGTTACCGTTTCTCAACCTGGGAGTGTTCAAGGTGATCACGCCGGGTGTGGCCGCGTTCTTCCGGTTGTTACGATGGGGGGTTCGCAAGCGGCGCAAACGCCGATTAGTGCTCGCAATCAACCTGATGATTCCACCTTGCATACCTACCCTGTGGGCGGCGCGACTTATCGGTGCGAAGACGATGGCATCGGCGAACGACATCTTCGTCCCGGGCGACCTGAAGCCGGATACGCCGCTCTGGCGGGTGAACTGGTGGATCCACGAGCACTACCTACCTAAATTCGACGGGCTAAACGTCGTGAATCCTCACATCGTGAGAGACCTGGCACCCCGTTCGCGGTTCATCCACGTGGACACCGGAGTGCGGGAAGAGTACCTTTCCCTGTTCGAGCCTTCCCTCTCCCCGCCGCAAGGCGCTGCGCACGTCGCGCCAGGTAGTGCCCATCTCCGCGTCGCGGGCCCTGAAGACGATCCCCTCCCGCTTCGCGATGACAGGTTCTCCGCTTTGCTCCAAGAGAAGGGTGGTACGTTCACGATAGCGTTTGCCGGATGGCTGTCCGAGATGAATATGATCTCGACCATCCTGGAAGCGTTTGCCATGTTAGACGACGAAACGTATCGCCTCGAGATTGCTGGCAGTGGAGAGCTGGAGGACGTGGTGCAACACGCAGCCCAGGAAGACGAGAGGATCACTTACCACGGATACCTGCCGTTCGACCAGGTGGTAGCTCTGTACCGTCGTGCGGACCTACTACTCAACCTGGTCCAGAGCGAGTACCGCACCACGCGCTATAGCTTCCCCGGCAAGCTCGCCCAGCTCCTAGCGACAGGGAAGCCCGTAATGACCACCTACACAGAGGACTTGCAGGACGTGACATTCCTCCTGCGGGAAGCACACCCCGCCGCGCTCGCTGATGCCATCCGCTCGGTCCGAGGAACGCCGCACGAGGCTCTAGCCCAGATGGGACAACGAGCGCGCGAGTACGTCCGGCAGAACAAAACATGGGAGGTACATGGTCAAACCTTTCGTGCCTTCATCGAGAGCCTGTTCGAGCCATGAGCGAAGTGTTAGTATTCGCAGACTGGTACCTTCCTGGCTATCGTGCGGGCGGTCCCATCCGGTCAATTGCTCGACTGGTCGAGGCGTTGGGCGACGAGCATCGGTTCTCGATCTTCACGCGCGATAGGGACCTGGGTGACGACGAGCCCTACCCGCAGGTGCCGCACGACGAGTGGTGGGAGCAGGGTCGTAGCCGCATCTACTACGCATCGCCACGCAACCAGGGTATCCGAAGCATTCGCGCTCGGATTCGGGAAGCTAAGCCCGACATCGTCTACCTAAATAGCTTCTTCTCTCGCTTCACCATCCGCGTTCTGTTGCTCCGACGCTTCGGAGTATTAGGTGACACACCCGTGGTGCTGGCTCCGAGGGGGGAGTTCTCTCCGGGCGCACTGGGGCTGAAGGCTCGCAAGAAAGCCCCCTTTCTACGCATCGCGAAGGCGCTTCGCCTCTATGACGGTCTGCTGTGGCACATGAGCACCGATCAGGAAGCCGACCTAGTGCGGGCCAAGATGGGACCGGTGCGGCATGTGGTAGCATCCGACCTTCCGGAGCTGGGTATCGGGGGCCCGGAGCGCTTGCCTCAAAGAGCGCCGAAGCTGCCTGGCCACGCACGATTCGTCTACCTATCTCGCATTCACCCGATGAAGAACCTGCTTTATGCTTTGGAGCGCCTCACGACCATCGAAGACAAGTACCACCTAGCCATCTACGGCCCCGTTGCGGACGTAGAATACATGACACGTTGCATGAACGCGCTCACGGGTCTGCCGATGAATGCCCGCTGGGACTACGCTGGCGTGGTGGCACCGCAGGAGGTGACATCCACGCTGGCGGCGCATCACTTCCTGCTCTTGCCTACCCAGGGCGAAAACTTCGGACACGTTATCATCGAGGCGCTGTGGGCAGGTTGCCCCGTCCTGATCAGCGACCGCACGCCCTGGAGGTCGCTGGGCGATGCGGGGTGGGTGATACCACTGGAAGACCAAACTGCGTGGGGGGATGCCTTGCGCGCCTGTATTGGCATGGACCAAGAGGAGTTCGCCCGACGAAGCGAGGCTGCGGTACGGTTCGCACGAGGGTTCGCCGCATCCACCGACATGGTGGAGGCGAATCGAAAGTTGTTCCACGAAGCTCTTGCCGGGCGTCGGGCGAAGTGAGCAAGTGGCGCTCGGTCGGTGCGGTCGCCGGCTTGCTCTCGCTCGGTGCAGTCTCGGCGGTCGCGGGTTCTAGCCTCACGCTGCTGGCGGGTTTCTGGTTGGGCGTGGCACTCTGCGCGCTACTGCTGGCCGGAAGGGTCGGCCCCGTGCTCGTGATCGCATACCTGAGTGCGCTCTCCGTCACTTTCGTAGTTACCCGACCCGATGCTCCGCTGAGCAGCGCGTCGATCGCGCTCCCCTCCGTTGCAGCACTGGTTGCCGTGGCTTTGGCAGGCGGATCTATGACAGGCCCACCGACGGTGAGAAGGTGGGCGACTGGAATGCTGGCCCTCGGCCTGCTGGTAGCGGCCTTCAGCGGGCCGGTCGGCGGGGCAGGTCGAATGTACGTCTTTTTCACTCAGTGGCTCGGCATGGCTCCCGCCGTTGCCGAGACGCTCGTCTTCTACGTGCGGAAGGGCATGCACATAGGTTTCTATGCGGTACTCGCGGGTGTGGCACTCGGCTTCGCAAGGCTGTTCGATCCGAGACGCGCCGTCATTTTCGCTCTCGCGTGGGCCCTCACCCACGCAACCTTCGACGAGGTCCACCAGACGATGAGCGCGGGGCGGACCGGTGCATCTTGGGATGTTGGGCTGGACATGGTCGGTGCCGCTGTCGGGCTCGTGCTGGGAGTGCGCATCGTTCGCAAGCGCGAACGCACCGCGTGCTGACTCGTACTGGGGTAACCTAAGTACACCCTTGAGAATCGTCACGCTTTCGCAGCACTACGCACCGGAGCCGTGCGACCTGCGCGGTCACGCGTTGGGCCGCGAACTGGTCGCGCGCGGGCACCAAGTGACGGCGCTGTGCGGTCTACCCAACTATCCGTACGGCAAACTGTATCGAGGCTACCGACAACGCCCATGGACGCGCGAGGAGATGGATGGCGTGAGGGTGTTTCGCCTACCCATCTTCCCCGACCACAGTCTGTCCGCGAAGCGACGGGCGGCGCACTATCTCAGCTTCGCGGCGTCTGCCTCACTGCTCGGACCGATGCTGTGTGGGCGGGCGGATGCGATGTGGGTGTATCACCCGCCCCTCACCACTGGCATCCCGGCCCGTTGGGTCTCTAGCCTGCGGCGCGTGCCTTTCGTGTATGAGATTCAGGACCTGTGGCCGGACACGCTGATAGCGAGCGGAGTGGTGGCCGAGAGCCGAGCGATTCGCTGGCTGGAGGGCCTGGCGGCGAAGGTGTATCGCGCCGCGAGCGTCATCGTGGTGCAATCCCCGGGCTTTCGTACGAAGCTTATCGAGAGGGGCGTGCCCGCCGACAAACTGGTCTTCGTACCCAACTGGGCCGACGAAGATCTGTTTCGACCGGTGTCGCGCGATCCCGAGGTGGGTAGGGCGCACGGTCTGGAGGGGCGGTTCAACGTGATGTTCGCGGGCAACATGGGGCCGGCCCAGGCACTGAACTCGGTGTTGGAGGCCGCGGCGCTGGTGGCAGACCTGCCCGACGTGCAGATGGTGCTCGTGGGGGACGGGGTCTCCTATCCGCAGCTGAAGGCCGATGCACAGGGACTGACCAACGTGAGGTTTCTAGGACGCAAGCCAGTGAAAGAAATGGCAGGGCTGTACGCCTGGGCAGATGCGCTGCTGATCCACTTACGAGACGAACCACTCTTTCGCATCACGATCCCGGGAAAGACGATGTCCTACTTGGCCTGTGGCAGACCCATCGTGTGCGCGATGGCCGGCGATGCAGCTCAGATCGTGAGCGATGCCCGAGCCGGTGTGCTCTGCCCACCCGAGAGCCCCGAGGCGCTCGCACAGGCGATTCGCGACCTGTACCGAATGCCCGTCGAGCAGCGCGAAGAGATGGGGGCCAACGGACGTTCCGAGTTCCTACGAAAGTACACTAAGAAAGTCCTCGTGGATACGTACGAGCGGTTGCTAACGGACGTGGCCGCGCGTCGTGCCATCGAAGGCAGCCCATCGAGCCGAGAGACCGAACCCGAGGAGGCGACCTGTGGACCTAGGGCATGAGCCGGTGCTGATCGAAGGGGGGTTGGCGGTGGACGACCGCGGCTCCGTGGCGTTCGTGAACGACTTCGGCTTTCACGGCGTGAAGCGATTCTATGTCGTGCGGAACCACAATCGCGGCTTCGTTCGAGCATGGCATGCACACCGGAGGGAAGCGAAGTACGTGACGGCAGTCTGCGGCTCCGCGGTGGTAGGCGCGGTGCGCATTGACGATTGGGATCATCCGTCGCCGGATTTGCAGGTCCATCGCCACGTGCTGTCCGCTCAGAAGCCCGCAGTGTTGTACATACCACCGGGCTATGCCAATGGTTTCATGTCACTGACAGAAGACGCGGTGCTAGTCTTCTATTCCACGGCTACGGTGGAAGAAAGCCGCTCAGATGACGTGCGATACGATGCCAGGTTGTGGGACATCTGGAGTGTAGTCGAGAGATAGGGAGGCATATAGTTGAAGGTGTTCGTGTTAGGTGGGACCGGAATGCTGGGAGCGATGGTCACGGATTACCTCGCCGGCACGTCCGATCTCGAGGTGCATGCAACCGCGCGGGACCTGACGTTGGTCGAGCGTGCGCGCGCTCTCGTGCCGCGGGTGCAGTGGCACTTGTTCGATGCGGAGGGTGTGGACCTAGACCTCTCGTTCCTCACCGAGTGTGACTGGGTGATCAACTGCATCGGCATTACCAAGCCGCTGATTCATGATGACAATGCCAAGGAGGTGGAGCGTGCCATCCTCGTGAACTCGCTCCTGCCACATCGACTTCAAGCCGCAGTCCGCTCGAAGGGTACGCGTGTGTTGCAGATCGCGACGGACTGTGTGTACTCGGGAAAAAAGGGCGCCTATGTAGAGTCGGATCCCCATGACGCGCTGGATGCCTACGGAAAGACGAAGAGCCTGGGGGAGACGCCGTCCGAGAATTACTTCCATCTCCGCTGCTCGATCATCGGCCCCGAACCGAAGGAGCACAAGTTCTTGCTCGATTGGTTCTTGGGGCAGCCGGAGGGTGCGAGCGTCAAAGGCTTTACCAATCATCTTTGGAACGGCGTCACCACGCTGCACTTTGCTAAGCTGTGTCACGCCGTGATGCGCTCGGTGCTTCGCATGCCCGGCAGGCAGCACGTGGTCCCAGGCGACACCCTTACGAAGTACGAGTTGCTACGTACCTTTGCATCCACCTTCGGGCGCGAGGACATCCAAATCGCCGCCACGGAGGCGCCGACCGCAGTAGATAGGAGTCTGGCCACTGAGAGAGAGGACCTCAATCGCGAGTTGTGGGCTGCTGCAGGCTATGCGGAACCACCCACGATAGGGCAGATGGTATCGGAACTCGCCAGGTACAGACTGAAGCTGCGATGGAGCTAGTGCGCGAGATGCAACGATGAAAGTGATGACGATCCTCGGGACTCGCCCCGAGATCATCCGCCTCTGCGTGATCATCGAGAAGCTGGATGCGCTGTGCGAACAAGTCGTGCTGCACACCGGCCAGAACTACGATCCTAATCTGGACGAAGTGTTCTTCCGTCAGCTCGGTGTGCGAAAGGCCGATCATTACTTGGGCGCACGGGGCTCCTTCGGCGAGCAGATCGGTACCATCCTCGCCGGTGCAGAGCGGCTCATGCTAGAAGAACGACCAGACAAGTTCCTTGTCTTGGGGGATACTAACAGCAGCATGGCGGCAATCATGGCCAAGAGGTTGGGCATCTCCGTGTATCACATGGAGGCAGGCAATCGCTGCTATGACGACCGTGTGCCGGAAGAGGTGAATCGGCGCATCATAGATCATTGCAGCGACGTGCTCATGCCGTACACCGAGCGGAGCCGTCAGAACTTGCTTCGCGAGGGCATCGCAGGCGAACGCATCTACGTCACTGGGAACCCCATCTATGAGGTGCTGCAACGGTACCGGTCCGGCATCGAAGCATCGGACATCCTGGTAAGGCTCGATTTACGGCCGGACGAGTTCTTCCTCGTAACAATGCACCGTGCGGAGAACGTAGACGTCGAGCATCGTCTCCGCAACCTCGCTATCGCGTTCGACCGTTTGCAGCGCGAACACGGTGTGCCCGTGATAGTCAGCACGCACCCACGCACACGCAAGCGCATGCAGGAGTTCGGTCTGGCGGAGGACAATCCTAACATCCGCTGGCTGGAGCCCTTCCCCTTCTTCGAGTTCGTGAAGCTCGAGCAGAGTGCGATGTGCGTGCTCACGGACAGCGGTACCGTTCAGGAGGAGTGTTCCATTCTGAAGGTCCCGAACGTCACCATTCGTGACGTGACCGAGCGGCCCGAGACGGTAGAGTGCGGCAGTAACATTCTCACAGGTGCTATCCCCGAGGTGATAGAGGATGCGGTGCGAGTCGCCCTGCAGTCGGTTCGGTCTTGGTCACCGCCGCCGGAGTATGTGGTACCCAATGTCTCGGATACCGTGGTGAAGATCGTTCTCGGGTACGATCGCCACTTCGGCGAATAGCACCTACAGTACTAGGAGATCATTCCCTGCGTCAGTCAGCTTTTGCGCGCCGTTCTCGGTGATTAGCACATCGTCTTCGATGCGGCATCCACCGAAGCCTTCGATGTACACGCCCGGTTCGACGGTGAGTACCATGTTCGGCTCCAAGACCGTCTCGCTATTTTGGCCCAGTCGCCCGAAGTCGTGCACCATCAAGCCGAGGCCGTGACCCAAGCCATGTCCGAAGAACTGGGCCATGTCGTATTTGGCCAGCGCGTCACGAGCGATCTGGTCGATTTCGTGACCGGTCTTCCCGGGGCGCATGGCCTCGATGGCCGACTTCTGCGCATCCAGAACGGCCTGATAGATGATGCGATGCCGCTCCGATGCTTCTCCGACTACCACTGTACGTGTAATGTCGGCGCAGTAACCGCCTACTTCGGCGCCAAAGTCGAGTGTCAGGAAGTCTCCTACTTGCAGCTTACGCTCCGAAGGCTTGCCGTGCGGTCGCGCACTGCGTTCTCCGCTTACGGCTATCACGTCGAAAGCACTAGCTGCTCCCTGCCGACGGAAGTAGAAGTCAATCTCCAATGCCAGGTCCATTTCTGCGACACCGACCTGGATCAGCGGTCGGATGTACTCGAAGCATGCCTCGGTCATGCCACATGCCTGCCGTATGGCCTCCAACTCGCTCGCGTCTTTCACGATGCGCAATTTGTCCATCAGATTGGAGGCGGGGACGAACTCGATACCGTCCAACGAATCCTGCCACCTCTGCCACTCGGCATAGGTGACCGTGTCCGCCTCGAACCCGATGCGCCGCAGCCCCAGGTCGGTTAGCGTGTCACGCAGGAAGTCAATCCCCCGTACCGGGCTGGCGAAGGTCCTCGCGTCCCAGCCAGGGCACTCCTCGCGCACCTGAATGGCATAGCGCGAGTCGGTGATGACAGTGGCTTGCGACGGACCCACCACCACCTGCGCGAAACTCCCCGTGAAGCCGGTTAGGTAGCGTATGTTTCGTGTGTCCGTGATCAGTACTGCTTCCAGATCCCGCGAGCGCAACTCGTCTCTTAGCCGCTGCACCCTATCCATGCTACATCGCCTCCACCAGGATCGCCCTGATTCCTTCGAGTGCAAGAAGGTACCCGTATGTGCCCAGTCCCGCAATCTGCGCCTGCGCAATGCGCGCCACGTACGAGTGCCGACGAAACTCCTCGCGTGCGTGCACGTTCGAGATGTGCACCTCGATGATGGGGAGCCGCAAGGCACTCAGGGCGTCCATCAGGGCGATGGATGTGTGCGTCAGGCCACCGGGGTTGATCACCACCCCATCCGCCCAGGTACGGTTCTCGTGCAGAAAGTCCAGGATCGCACCCTCGTGGTTGCTCTGGAATGTCTTCACCACGAGCCCGAGTTGCTCAGCCTTGTTCTGAATCTCCTTGTCCACCTCTTCCAGAGACTTCGGCCCGTAGAGGCTCGGATCGCGGAAGCCGAGCAAGTTGAGATTGGGGCCGTGAACGACCAGAACCTGGGGTCTTGCAGGTCCTGCCATCAGCTCGTCTTCTCCGGCGTATCGGGTTCGATGGCTTCTTCCACGAGTAGGTGGGGGATGTCGTCTACGACCGGATACTTGCGCCGGCACACGGTGCAGACCAGAAACTCGCCCTCCTGCGTCAGAGGTGGGCGCTCGTCGCAGGCTGGGCAAGCCAAGATGGCTAGAAGTTCCTCGGAGACCATTTCGCTACCTCCCTGTACACTTCGGCGGTTCGCTCGGCGGTGTCCCGCCAAGAGAACATTCTGGCACGCTCGGCCCCCTTCGCGGCCAACTCCTCCCTCAGATCCGGCGAGTCGAGAACGCGCCCGATTGCATCGGCCCACGCACCTTCGTCCGCCGCTGAAACCACCCACGCGGCATCACCCGCAACCTCCGGCAGAGCGCCGCCGTCCGAGCACACCACCGGGCAGCCACACGCCATCGCTTCCAGCACGGGCAGCCCGAAGCCCTCGTATAGACTGGGAAAGAAGAAAGCGTCCGCCCCTGAGTACAAGGCGGGGAGTGCTTCATCCGGCACGTATCCGAGATCTCGCACGTGCGGCCCCTCCACCAGCGGGCCCCATCCGCTCTTACCGACCAGCGCCAGCTTGTGCGGCAGACCGTGTTTTGCGACGGCCTGCTCGAATGCACGAACCAACATCGGCAGGTTCTTGCGTGGCTGACGCGTGCCGACGGCGAGAGCGTAGGGCTGGGACAAGCCAAAGCGCTGCTGCACGATAGACGAAGCTTCGGCAATCCGCCGGAATCCATCCGGTGTGCCGAGCGGTGTGGCGACCGTCTTTCCCCGTGCCGAAGGGATGAGCCGCTCGATGTCCGCCCGCGAGGTCTCGGAAACCGTCAGCACCTTCGCCGCCCGGTGGATGCTAGCAGGAACGCTCAGCCGAAGCAGCAGTCGGTCGCGTGGCCGAAACCACTCGGGACCAATGAGGAAGGACACGTCGTGTACCGTCGTCACCGCCGTCACCCGGAGAAGGGGCGAGATTGTGTACTGCGAGTGGAGCAGACACACGCCGTCCCGTCGAGCGGCTGCCGGCAACACGACCATGCTCCACCAGCGCCGATTGCGTGCCGGTACCACTCGCATTTCCACTGTGTCTCCCGCACACTCGAACCCCACGATCGGTTCGGGCGTATACAAGATGTAGGAATGCCCGATGCGCAGGGCGGTAAGGGCGCGGATGAGGTGGCGCCAATAGGTTCGGTCGCCAGTGAAACGACCGGCGAGCAGGCTGGCGTCTATGCCAATGACAAGCCCTTCCACGCGTGCTAGAGTACTCGCGCGAAGACCCGACGCGCCCGGACATTGACCGCGAAGCACGGGGACGGTAGACTCCTCACGCTTCCGGAGGCAAGAAGTTGAGAAACCGCAGTTATCCCGTCATCATTTTGGCGGCTCTCGTGGTCCTGGTGGTCGCGCTGACGCTGTTGAACGTTATGTCCGCGCCACCGGAGATCAACCCCGTTGCCGGCATGGCGCAGGACCACGCCGGGCACAGCCACGGCGCACCCCAAACGGAGCCGCCGAAGCAGCAACCCCGTTCCGCCGAGGAGATCGCCAAGGAGATCGAGGCGACGACTAAGAAGACCCCAGGCGCGCCTGCCGCTCCTAAGCAGACCATCATCGAAGTGAGCGACCGGGACGACGAGGGCAGCAGCCAGTGGTGGGACGACACCCCTTCGCCGGATAAAGACAAGCGCTAAGGACGCATCCGTGGGGCTGCGCGAGCCTGTTCGCGCTTCGGAACCCGGCACCCATCGAGCACAGGACCCCCGGCGCCTCGCGTCGAGGGTCCCTCTACCCCAGTCAGAGTGGGGTTAGTTCTTGAGGTAGGCCGCCGGGTTTTCCTTGAACTTGGCGATGCATCCCGCACAGCAGAAGTACACGGTCTTGCCGTTGTGCTGCACAGAGACATTCTTGCTGACCGGGTAGCCCAGCACTGGGCAGGTCTTTACCCCGTCGCCCTTGCCGATGAAGGCAACGGGCTTGCCCGGCGCGGTGTCACCGTGGTCGTGGCCGTCCTTTTCGCCGCCCATCATCTCCTGCATCTTCTTCATGGTCTTGTGAACCTCTGCAACGGCCGCCTTGTCCGTGCTCGTCATGTAGTAGACAGCGCCGTTCTTGGTCGGCACTAGCTCGCTCCGAGTATTCGGGCTCATCGCGAACTTGGCGATCGGCATGCAGAAGTCGCAGAACTGAGCGTCAGGACTGGAGACTGCCTTCTCGAAGGACTTCATCTCGGTGATCACCCACTTCGAATCGGCCTCCGAGTGTCCAAAGAAGAACATGGCGAAGCCGGTCTTGAGCATGGCTTCGTCCGTAGCGATGTTTCGCTTCTCGCATCCCTGGTTGCACGAGATCATGTACTTGCACGCGGTGCACTCCTCCATAGAAGGCGCCCGCTTCAACGTCTGGGCGAACGAACTCGCGACCAGCGCCACGAGCATGCCCCCCAATGCCACTTTCAGAGTAACCTTCATCCTAACCATTCTCCCTCCTGAGCTGTCTCATCGCGGAGCAGCCCGCGCGCCCCGAACCGGGGCGCAGACGCAATGCCGCGATAACGTGGAAAACGCGATGGTGCTGGAAGAAGTTCCAGGTCTGCTAACGGAGCCTTGGCGGCACGACCCAGTCACTCGCCTTTGCCATCGTCGAGTGGCAGTCCGCGCACGCCTCCTGCACCTGATCTCCCGTCGCAGTTCCGGACTCCAGAACCGATCGCCCTTCCCGAACGAGGGCGAAGTACCAATCGTTGGTGTCGGGAAGGCGGCCGAGTGGACGCTTTCGCATCACGTACAGCGTGCCGTCCGGATGCTGCAGGACGATGAGCGCCCCCGGTCGAAACGCGGACGTACCAACTCCCCTTCCAGCCGAGAGCCTTCGCAACGCATCCGCTGCCCACGGAGAGGCATATATCTGCGCCGGCCCGTCCCCCGGGTGACCCTTGGTTGAGACCTCGATTCCGTTCTCGAACACCTTTTCCAATTTGGTCTCGAAGTCGTCCCAAGGCTTGTCGCGACGCACCGGTGCGGGTTCCGGCGCCTCAGAGTTCTGCGGCTTCGGGGGGGCAGGCGGTGAGCCGCACCCCGCCAACACTAGCAGGGCCGCGACAAGGCCCCACAGCCTCACGGCAGCCGCTCCTGAGGGATTGCGGCCACGCTGAGCGTTCCGGCGATCACCAGCACGGGTGCGAGCAGCGCGGCCAGCAGCGGCAGCATGGCCAGGGCGCCCACGGCCAGGGCCAGCCAGATGGCCTCCCACGCAAGGCAAGGCAGCAAACCCACCTGACGACCGAGCGTCACCCCGCGACTTAGAAAGGCGGGCGCCGTGAAGTCCAGCAAACCGAGCACGGCGGCCCCCAGGAAAGTCGGCAGGAACGACCCACCGCTAAGCAGCGACCAAGCAAGGACCCCGACGGTGACCACTCCCGCCAACATCAGTCTTGCTGCCCCGTCGCCGACCAGCCTGACCGTGCTAAGCGGTTCGCGTGCCTCCGGTGCGTCCACGTGCCGAGATATCGCGTCCCACAAGAACGACGAGACCACCCCGAGAACGGCGACGAACAGGTAGCCCGCCAGCCAGGTCGCAGCCACCAGTGCCAGTGCACCGCTCACCAGGGTCGCGACAATCGCGAGCGAGCCCTCGGCTCCGGTCCAGCGGACCACCAGCCAAGAGAGGCCGACCCACGCGACGACCCACATCACTACGTACAGCGCGAGCGACCAGAGGAGTGGGCGCACCGCCAAGACCCGTAGCCGCGGCGTGGTCAGAACAATCCGAAACGCCTGCACCAGGTTCACGCGTTTGCCTTTCGTCGTGCAAGATGTCGGAACCTGCAGGCGAATCCGGGAACTGGGGATGGCCGCCCGCTGTTCTAGCAACATAACCGCCCAACGGTGCGCGGTAACGGTTTCTCGTCCCACGGGCTATATCGCAGCGTAGCCCACAGGCCAGGCCGTCCCAGCACCGGCGGCCTGGCCGCTCCATGCCTTCCGTCCCTCTGGCCCACCGAAATTAGCACTCGAGGTCTTAGAGTGCTATCGGGACCTTGATCGCTGTCTCTGATCCGGGGTAGATTCGTCTAGCACTCGCAACTGGAGAGTGCTAACCTGATGGCAAGGAGAGGCTGCTTATGAATCTCAGACCACTCGGTGACAAGGTCGTTGTCGAGGTTCTGGAGAGCGAGGACAAGTCGTCCGGTGGCATCCTACTACCCGACACGGCTCAGAAGAAGCCGCAGGAGGGTGTCGTCGTGGCGGTCGGTCCCGGCAAGCTGCTCGACAACGGTCAGCGTGCGGAGATGTCGGTCAAGGTGAAGGACCGTGTCATCTTCAGCAAGTACGGCGGAACCGAGGTCACGATCGACGGCAAGGAATACACCATCCTCGACGAGGACCAGATCTACGCCGTACACGAGCGATAGCCGTCGCGGTGCCCGAGCCCTGATGGGCCTGACGGGCGCTCGTCGCATTTGACAACAAACGTTTTCAACGGAGGAGACAATGCCTGCCAAGCAACTCAGATACGATGAGGAAGCTCGCCGCGCGCTGGAGCGCGGCGTCAACAAGGTGGCCGATGCGGTGAAGGTCACCTTGGGCCCCAAAGGCCGCACCGTCGTCCTGGACAAGAAATGGGGCAGCCCCACCATCACTAAGGACGGCGTCACCGTAGCCAAAGAGATCGAGCTGGAAGACCCGAACGAGAACCTGGGCGCCCAGCTCTGCAAGGAAGTCGCGAGCAAGACCAACGACGTGGCCGGCGACGGTACCACCACGGCCACCGTACTCGCTCAGAGCCTCGTTCGAGAGGGCCTGCGCTATGTCGCCGCGGGCGGTAACCCCATCGCCCTCAAGCGTGGCATCGAGAAGGGTGTCGAGGCCGTGGTGGCGGACATCAAGCGCCAGGCCGTCAAGGTGAAGGACCGCGAGCAGATCGAGTTCGTGGCCGCCATCGCGGGGAACGACCCGGAGATCGGCAAGACCATCGCCACGGCGCTCCAGGGTGACGGCACCCACCAGGGCGTCGGTAAGGACGGAGTGGTGACCGTCGAGGAGAGCAAGGGCACCGAAACCACCATGGAGATGGTGGAGGGTATGCAGTTCGACCGCGGCTACATCAGCCCGTACTTCGTCACCGACCCCGAGCGCATGGAGGCGGTGATCGAGAACCCGTTGATCCTGATCCACGAGAAGAAGATCTCGAACGCGCAGGACTTGCTGCCGCTGCTCGAGAAGGTCGCAGCCTCGCGCTCGCCGCTCGTGGTGATCGCGGAGGATGTGGAAGGAGACGCGCTGGCCACCCTGGTTCTGAACAAGATCCGCGGCATCCTGAGCTGTGTGGCCGTGAAGGCTCCCGGCTTCGGCGACCGCCGCAAGGCCATGTTGGAGGATATCGCGATCCTTACGAAGGGTCAGTTCCTCAGCGAGGACCTCGGCATCAAGCTCGAGAACGTCACGCTGGACATGCTGGGGCGCGCCAAGAAGGTCGTGGTCAACAAAGAGGACACCACGATTATCGAGGGCGCCGGCAGCCGAGCGGACGTGGTGGGCCGAATCAACCAGATCAAGACACTCATCGAGAAGACCGACAGCAACTACGACCGCGAGAAGCTCCAGGAGCGCCTGGCCAAGCTTAGCGGTGGCGTTGCGGTCATCAAGGTCGGCGCGGCCACCGAGACCGAGCTGAAGGAGAAGAAGCACCGCTACGAGGATGCTCTTTCGGCAACCCGCGCGGCCATCGAGGAGGGCATCGTGCCCGGCGGTGGCATCACCTATCTGAACGCCATCCCCGCGCTGGAGAAGCTGAAACTGGAGGGTGACGAGCAGATCGGCGTGAACATCGTGCGCCGCGCTCTGGAAGAGCCGACCCGCCAGATTGCCGAAAACGCCGGCGTCGAGGGCAGCATCGTGGTGGACAGCATCCGCCGCGACTCCAAGACGAAGGGCTACGGCTACAACGCGCTCACGGACACCTACGAGGATCTGATGAAGGCCGGCATCGTGGACCCGGCGAAGGTGTCGCGCTCCGCGCTGGAGAACGCGGCGTCCATCGCCAGTCTCGTGCTGACCACCGAGGCAATCGTAGTAGAGAAGCCCGAGCCGAAGAAGCCCGCCACTCCCGGCGGCCCCGGCGGCGGCATGAACGACTACGACATGTAGTTACCACCTAGTCGAGATCCACGAAGAGCAGGCCGCTCGGCCTGCTCTTCGCTTTGGTGCGAGTCGATACGCCTCCACCGCTTGCGGTGGAGGCGTGACAGGCATAGGGAGGGAGTCAGCGAACTTCTTCGGGCGTTGCTTCGTAGGAGTCCCGGCGCTTGTGGCGCACGATCTCTCCCTCGATCAGGTACAGGACATCCTCTGCGATGTTGGTCGCCTGATCCCCGATGCGCTCGATGTGGCGCGCAACCGTTAGCAGTTGCACCTGCTCCATGACCTCCGGAGTTCCTAACAGGAGCTGCTGCTTGACGTAGTCATAGACGCGGCGGTTGCACTCATCCACGTGGTCGTCCATCTCGCACACCTTGCGTGCAAGAGACGCGTCCAGGTACACGAGCGCATCCAAGCTGTCACGTACCATCTCGTGCGCCAGCCGGCTCATGCTCACGAAGTCTTGCGGAATGTCAATCTTCACACGATGCGAAAGGTAGATGGCACGCTCGGCGATGTTGGTGGCAATGTCTCCGATGCGTTCCAGGTCGTTGTTGATCTTGAGCATGGCGACCACGTACCGCAGATCAATAGCCACCGGCTGGTGGAGTGCCAGCACCTTCAGGCACTCCTCCTCCACTTCGACCTCCATCGCATCAATCTGCTCGTCGGTCTCGATGACGCGTTCGGCAAGCTCTACGTCGCGGGTCATGAGAGCCTCGATGGCCATCTTGCCCGACTCCTCGACCAGAGCGCCGACCGAGAGCAGTTTCTTTCTCAGCGCGTCTATCTCGCGCTCCAAGTGCCGCCGCATTTCCATGCTCCTATCCGAACCGGCCCGTAATGTAATCTTCGGTTCGTTTCTCTGCAGGTAGAGTGAAAACCTGCGTTGTCGGACCGTATTCGATCAGCTCGCCGTCGCACAAAAACGCTGTGAAGTCCGACACGCGAGCCGCTTGCTGCATGTTATGCGTTACGATCACGATGGTGTAGCGTTCCTTCAGTTCGATAATAAGCTCCTCGATTCTCGCGGTTGCGGTTGGGTCGAGCGCCGAGCAGGGCTCATCCATGAGCACCACTTCTGGCTCCATCGCGATGGCGCGAGCGATGCAGAGTCGTTGTTGCTGTCCGCCGGAGAGGGCCATGCCGCTTTGGTGTAGCTTGTCCTTCACCTCGTCCCACAGGGCGGCTTTGCGCAACGAGGTCTCGACGACTTCGCGAAGGGACGAACGCGAAGCGCCGTTGATGGCCGGGCCCCAAGCCACGTTGTCGAACACGCTCTTCGGGAAGGGATTGGGTTTCTGAAAGACCATGCCGATGCGCCGTCGCACCTCCACCGGGTCCACTTCCGGAGCGAAGATGCTCTGGCCTCGATACAGCACTTGGCCAGACATCGAGACGCTGGGGATGAAGTCGTTCATGCGGTTGAAGGTCCGCAGCAGCGTGCTCTTGCCACATCCCGAGGGTCCGATGATAGCTGTGATGCGTCGCTCGGGAATGCACAGGCTGACGTCCTTGACCGCGGCCTCCGAGCCGTATCGGACGGTGAGGCTGCGCGTCTCCAGGATCGTCTCTGCGGATTCCACGGGTTGCTGCTCTGCCGCGCGCTGTGGCGGCTCCGGGAGCTTGGTAGTCAGTATCACATCGCTCATGGGCGGAACCTCTGAAACCGCTGCCGGATGACTACGGCGGCGGCGTTCATGCTGAGCAGCACGGCAAGAAGGACGATGATACCCGCAGCCGCCAAGGCACGGAAGTCCTCCTGAGGTCGGCTCGCCCAGTTGTAGATCTGGATGGGTAGTACGGTGAACTTGTCCATCGGGCCGGCAGGCACGAAGGCCACGTAGGCGAATGCGCCGATCATGATGAGCGGAGCCGTCTCACCTATGGCACGCGAAAGGGACAGGATCACACCCGTGAGTATGCCCGGGAGGGCCGACGGTAGCACATGGGACCAGATGGTCTGCCATCGCGTGGCGCCGAGGGCGAATGCGGCCATCCGTATGGAGGATGGTACTGCACGGATCGCCTCGCGCGCCGAGATGATGATCACCGGGAGGATCAGCAACGCCATCGTGAGAGCGCCTGCTAACACGCTGCGCCCGAGCATCATCGTTCGCACGAAGATGGCAAGCCCGAGGATGCCGTACACGATGGACGGCACGCCGGCGAGGTTGGCGATGTTCACCTCGATAAAGGAGCTGAGGCGCCCACGCTTGGGATACTCCTCGAGGTAGATGGCGGCGCCGATGCCGATAGGCAGTGCGAACGCGGCGGTCAGCAGAATGTTCCACACGGACCCGTACAGCGCGGACTTGATGCCCGCTTCAGCCGGAAACCTAGAGGGAAAGCTGGTCAGGAACTTGAGCGTCAGCCACTTGGCCCCTTGTTGGTACACGGCGATCAGGAGCGTGGCAAGCAGAACTACTCCGACTAGTGTCGAGGCTAGACACAGTAGGTAGAAGATACGATCGGCGTGCCGTCGTTTCGCAACGCTACCCTTCGACAGGACGAGTCCGCTCATTCGTACACCTCTCGGTAGCGTCGAAGGATGCGCTGCGAGAGTATGTTGAGCGCGAGCGTTATCAGGAACAGCAGCATGCCCACCGCGAACAGGGTCTGGTACTCGATGGTCCCTTGCGGAGTGTCGCCTAGGCTGATCTGGACGATATAGGCAGTCATCGTCTGCACGCTCTCCAATGGGTTTAGCGTCATTTTGGGAGATGCGCCCGCGGCCAACGTAACCGCCATCGTCTCGCCTATTGCACGCGATACTGCCAGCACGAACGATGCTAACACTCCCGAGAGGGCCGCCGGGAAAACAATCCGCGCGCTAACCTCGCTCCTCGTCGCGCCTACGGCAAACCCCGCGTTTCGAAGCGAATTCGGCACCGCTCGAAAGGCGTCGTCGGAGAGCGATGCCACCATGGGGAGAATCATGATACCTACCACCAGAGAGGCGCTGAGTGCGTTGAAGACCTCCGTCTGGGGAAGGACGAGGCGAAGAAACGGGGTGACGGTCGCGACTGCGAAGTAGCCGTACACCACTGTCGGAATCCCGGCTAGGATTTCCAGGATCGGCTTGACGGCTGCTCGTACGCGCGGCGTGGCATACTCGCTTAGGTACATCCCGCACCCGACACCGATAGGTATGGCCACGAGGGCCGCTCCGACGGTGATCAACATGGTGCCGCATACCAGTGGCAACACACCGAAGTGCTGTGGCTTGAAGAGCGGCGTCCACTTCGTACCAGTCAGGAACTCCCAGATAGATACCTGCTTGAAGAAGGTGAAGCTCTCCGTTGCCAGCACCCAGATGATGGCTATGGTAGTGGCAATCGACACCATGGCGCTGAGAAGGAGGCCGTTCTCGTGCAAGAACTCCGTCCATCGGAACCGTTTGGCCTGCAGGCCACTCACCGAGCGGCCCCCTATCGCCTGGTCAGCCGTTGTCAACTGCTACCAATCACTCCTATTGCGATTCCTCTTCTGTTTTCATGAGCTGCTCCAGAGAAAGACCTACCTGATGCTTCCCCTCGAAGACCGATCCAGTCTTCCTCTTCTCGAAGCGCTCCAAAGCGATCTCGTACACGTTTGCCGGGAGCGGAACGTACTTCACTTCGGCGACCAGCTTCTCGGCGTTCTGCATGTAGAACTTTATGAAGGCCTGTACTTCCGGTCGCTCTGCCGCCTTGGTACTGACGTAGATGAAGAGCGGGCGTGCTAGCGGGGTGTACTGTCCGTTCCGGATAGTCTCCTCCGTGGGAGTGATAGGACCGCTTCCACCGTCAATGGGGACGACCTTCAGCTTGTCGGCGTTCTCTGCATAGTAGGCATATCCGAAGTATCCGAGCGCGTACTTCTCGCCCGACACTCCCTGCACTAACACGTTGTCATCCTCGCTGGGCTGGAAGTCCGGTCGGCACTTCTTCTGCTCGCCCACGACTGCCTCTGTAAAGTAGTCGTACGTACCCGAGTCGGTACCCGGCCCGAACAACCTGATCTTCTGCCTGGGCCAGTTAGGCCGCACGTCGCTCCAGTACTGGACCTTGCTGCCGGGCTCCCAGATGCGTTTCAGCTCCTCTACCGTCAGGTAGTCGACGAAGTCGTTGTCTTTGTGCACTACCACGGAGAGGCCGTCGAATGCGACCGGCAGTTCGATGAACTCGATGCCGTTCTTCTTGGCGATCTCCATCTCTTCTATCTGGATCGGCCGGGAAGCGTCGCTGATGTCCGTCTCGCCGGCGACGAACTTCTTGAAACCGCCACCTGTACCCGACGTGCCAACCGACGCGCGCACGTCCGGGTTCTCCTTCATGAACTCCTCGGCCGCAGCCTCGCTGATGGGGTAGACCGTGCTGGAGCCATCTATGCTGATCGAGCCCGACAATTTCGAGCCACTCTTCTCGCCGCTTTCCGATGTCGAGGCCCCACCACAGCCGGCCACTATCGCGATGCCGACCAGGGCGAGTCCGCCTAACCACAGATTCCTGCCAAACGCCTGTACCATATGATCACCTTCCATCTGAAACTC
This sequence comes from Fimbriimonadia bacterium, assembly GCA_039961735.1. Lineage (NCBI taxonomy): Bacteria > Bacillati > Armatimonadota > Fimbriimonadia > Fimbriimonadia bacterium. Next base: position 5,654 of record JABRVX010000047.1, on the reverse strand, counting down.
GATACTCGAATTCTATGCCTCTATTGTTAGAATTTCGTTAATGCTAGGGCCACCAGAGTCCGACTGCGCTACCCCCCACCCCCGGACGGGATTCGTACTGTGAACGTGCTGCCTTGTCCCAACACGCTTTCGGCACCGACTCGACCCCGGTGCACTTGCGCGACGTGCTTCACGATCGAGAGCCCCAACCCCGTACCGCCCTCCTTCCGACTCCGCGCCACATCCACCCGATAGAAGCGCTCGAAGAGCCTGGGCAAGTGTCGCTCCTCGATCCCTGGGCCACGATCGCGAACTCGGATCTCCACGTCGTTGCCGACCGCTTCCGCCTCCAGGTCCACGGCCTCCCCGGAAGGGCTGTGGCGTATGGCGTTGTCCAACAGGTTGACCACGGCTTGCACGAGCAGGGGCGGGTTGATCGGCGCAGCGAGGTTCTCGGGGCACGACAACCTCACGGTTACCTGGCTGGCATCCGCGAGCGGAGCGGTGTCCAAAATTGCTTCCTTTAGGCAGGGCAGCAGAGGCTGTAGTTTGAGGGGAACTCCGCCTCCCCCCGTCTCTTCCAGCCGAGCCAGGCTGAGCAAGTCCTCGATGATCGCGCTCAGGCGCGCGGCACTTCGATCAATCATCGCGAGGAAGCGCTCCCTGGACTGCGGTTTGTCTGCTGCCCCGCTCAGAAGAGTCTCCACGGCCCCGCGGATGGTGCTGACCGGTGTCTTCAGCTCGTGTGACACGTTTGCCACGAAGTCTCGACGGACTCTCTCCAGCTTGCGGATCTGAGTGATGTCGTGCAGAACAATCAGGGTGCCCATGAGATATCCTTGCTGGTCGCGCAGTGGGCTTGCCGTCACCTCGAGGGTTCGCTCCTCCTGGCCCTCGCGGAGAACGACTTCCCCGTACACCGGCCCCCCCTTCTCACGTACTTGCTCCAGCATTCGGTTCAGCTCCGAGTTCCGCGCCACTCCTTGCAGGGGTAGACCGAGGCAACGGTCGGAATCGAAGCTTACGAATCGTTCGGCCGCTGGGTTGGCAGCGAGCAGCCGATCGTCTAGGTCCACGGCGATCACGCCTTCCACCATTCCAGCGAGCACGGCATCGAGCTCGCTTTGGCGCTCCGCCATCTGCGCCCGTTCCCTGTCTAGGCGCTCCGCCATGGTGTTAAGAAGCTCCACCAGGTTGTCCAATTCCTCGGATCCCGGGGGCGGGATGCGGGCAGAGAGCCGACCTTGCCCGAAGGCACGCACACCATTCTCCAGGTCGCCCAGGTCATCGGCCAGTCGTCGGGACGTGGCGTGCAAGCACAGCGCCGTGACGCCCCAAGCGGCTAGTGAGAGGATGGTGGCCCGCATCAGAACGTCACCGAACACGATGCCCACCGAGGCCGCCGAAGCGACAACGCGAACCGCTCTGCCTGGGCCGGTCCGTGTGGGCAGCGGTGCGGCTGCGCTCAACAGGCCCCGATCGGTGTCGTAGTAAGTGCGCACGTGTGGCTCGGCCTGCCCGCCCAGAGCCGCGGCAACGTCCGGCCTGTCCGATAGGTCACCCACGTACTTGGCGCGAAACCGCGAGTCCAGGATCGCGAGGCCATCGGGGCCGACGAGTGTGTATCGGTATCCTATGTGGCGCTCGTAGGTTCGGAGTACATCAGCGACGTGGCCGACGTCGGTAGCTGCAGGGTCGTAGCCCAGCCGGTCGGACAGCATCTCGGCCACTCTGGCGAGCTCGTCGAGCTTGAGAGACCTTCGCTCCGAAGCATCATGCTGTTCGATCAGATACGACAGGACGAAAGCGACGACGAAGTAAAGCAGAAGCTGAACAAAAGGAGGCGCTCCGAGCAGTCTTCGGCTGCGCATTACCCTTGGAAGCGGTATCCCACGCCCCGCACGGTCTCGATGAGATTGGCTGCAGCCCCGAGCTTCCGACGCAGCGACACGATATGCACATCTACGGATCTATCGGTGACAGGATAGTCGTGTCGGTGAACAGCGTTCACGATCTGGTCCCGCGTGAACACCCAGCCCCGCTTTCGGGCCAGGTAGTGAAGAATGCGAAACTCGGTAGCCGTGAGATCTAGTATCTGACCGTCCAGCAGTACCTCATGCCTGCGCGGATCTATTACCAGAGTGCCGATCTCGATCTGCGTGTCTTCCCCGACCTGCTCCATGGCGGCACGCCTCAACACTGCACGGATCCTGGCATTCAGAACGCGAGGGCTGAACGGTTTTGTGATGTAGTCGTCCGCCCCCAGCTCCAGGCCTACTACGATATCGGCTTCTTCACCGCGTGCAGTGAGCATGATGATCGGGATGCTCGCGGTCCTCGGCTCCCGTTTCAGAACTCGGCACACTTCAAGGCCGTCCAACCCAGGCAGCATCAAATCCAGAACGATCAGGCTCGGAGGTTTCGCCTTAGCTGCTGAAACGGCGGCCTCCCCGGTTTCCACACACCGAACGTAATACCCCTCGCGCTCGAGGTTGTAGCGGATCATCTCGCGGATGTCTTCCTCGTCGTCAACCACTAGGATGCTCGCCTTTCCCAACGCGCAACCTCCGACGTTCTGGTGGGCGGGCCCTGCCCCGCTGCGTTGGTAATAGCATACCTGCACAACCTAACCACAGACGGGTCCTAGGTAGCCCGAGAGCCCTAGCAAGTACTAGGGCTCTCGGGGATGTTAGGGAACTGTTAGCGTTTGCGACGCCGTGCTGCGGTAAGCAGGGCCCCCGCCAACAGACATGTCACTGCGCCCGGTTCCGGAACTGCCGCTGTGGTGAGTAGGCTCAACGTACCTTGCTCGTCGCGATAAAGGAGGAAGTATTCCTCGCCTTCCGATACCAGAAAAGGCCGGATGCCGCGGACCTCTGCGCCTTCGAACAGGACCGTTTCAACGCTCCCATCCTTGGCGAACCGAAGGACACCACCATTCTGAAAGGCTACAGCAACACCGTTCTTTGCGTCCACGGTGGCCTGTCCCCCGGCGCCGAGCGATTCGAAACCCGACCAGATGCCTGCCGTGCAGGTGCTGGCATACACGGTGCCACCGGTGGCAAAGGTGAATCCGAGGAGGCCATCACCGGCCGCTATGGCTTGGCGAGAGAGTTCAGAACCGGCGTTCCAGCCGACCTCCATCGAGGTGTTGTTGCCTCCCGGGACAATGGCGCTGGGATACTTGGCCGACCAAGATACCTTCCCGCCCCAGTTCGCCGACTCGAGCGCATAGACGTAACCGCTGCCGGGAAGCGCCGCGAGGGACATCTGGGAGAAGTAGTTGCCGGACCCCGAATCGTACCAGCCGTCGTGCAACACGGAGAGGTCGGACCAGCCGGAACCTGCGTTCTGGACGAGGGCAATCTCGGTGTAGCCGTCGCCATCGTAGTTGCCTTCGAGCATCAGGTGCAGCACTCCGGAGCCATCCACATCGAGTGAACCGTACAAGCCGGCTGCAACCGGGGCAGATGCCCATCCGTCCGCGCTGGAGGCGACGTGAATGCTGCCTGCATTCACGAACGCGACGTGGGCAGTGCCGTCGGGACCAAGGGCAACCGAGGGAGTCGCTCCGGGTCCGAGGTCAACGGTGGCCCAATCCGAGTCCCAAGGAGTCCGGGTGGCGTAGTAGACGTGGCCCGCATGCTCATAGGCCACGTGGGCGCGAAGCGGGCCGATTGCTAGGTCGTAGTTCTCGGAGGAAATAGACGTGAGGTCGAACTTCGTCTGCCACACCAAAGCCTGGGCGGACAAACACATCCCGAGCGACAGGGCTAACGAGGCTAGGCTGCGCAGAGCCTTCAATTGGTTCTGGATCTGCATGGCTATCCTTTCTGTGCAATCGGGTCTAGTGAGCCCAGCGCAATCATTGTGCCAATTGACACAATCTAGAGGGATGCAGGAGCACCGACTATGACGCGGCCCTCACTCCGGGCTGGGAGCCGCTCCCCTTCCGGGAGGACAGTCGGGGTGGGCCCCGAAACTCGACCTGCGACGACCGGATTGGGGAGAGGAACGGAGGTCACATGCAATGTCGAACCGATTGTTCTCGCTTCTACTGCTGAGCGCTGCACTGATCGGATTGGCCGGATGCGGAGGCAGGGAAGAGAGAACCCTGATTGGGAACTGGAGCCTCAAAGACACGGTTCTTGGGCAGGAAGCCGGAGGCTCTATGGTGTTGCAACCAGACGGGAAGATGATCCAGTACTGGAGGCTGGAGTACCAAAACCAGCCCGGTGCACTGGACATCCACGGCAAGTGGGAGGCCGACGAGGAGAAACACATCCTGACCATCACCAAGACGGAGGTGTACTGGAACCAGATGCTGACCGAGATGCCACAACTCCTCGGAACCGAGACCGGCCCATACAGGTGGGTGGAAGGTGGGATCGAATGGACGCGCGAGATCGGTGGCAAGAAGGTCACGACCAAACTGGTCGGGGCAGGAAGCGTACCCTCTGCGAAGCCGAAGGACTAGAGAACGGGAGGACGTGATGAGCAAGAGATGGCTGTTGGCGACCCTCGCGATAGTGTGCCTGCTCTTGGTGACCGGGTGCAAACCGAGCATCGTGGGCAAGTGGAACGTGGACACAACCATCCAAGGGGTTTCCGCAAAAGGGACCATCGAGTATAAGAAGGACAACTCGATGGTCGGTGAGTTGGTCGCCTCCGCAGGAGGACAGCAGGCCCCCATCTCGATGAAGGGGACCTGGCGGATGGAGCAGAAGGACGAGAAGCAGTACCTGTCCGTCAAATTCACCGAGATCAAGCTTGCCGGCCAACCCATTCCTGTCAATGCGATACCGGAGCAGAAGAGCGAAGTCACCTTCGGCAAGAATTCCATGACGCTCACCGCACAGGACGGATCCGGGATGACGAGCACCTACACGAAGGCCGAGTGAGGACACCGCCTCCCAATGCGTGATCCGGGCGTCCCGGTGGGCGGTCTCGGGTCGTGAGCCCGTGATCGGTCGTAACTCCCGTCTTCTCGGCGCGATTCTCGCTGTGGTCGTGGGGCTGATGGGCTGCTCCGAGGGTTCCCCTCAGGGGGCCTGGGAGACGAAGGGGCCGAGTGCCGGCCCCTTGCAGTACGTCCGGCTGGAGTTGCGTGACAGCGGTGCCTTCTCGTGCGACGTCGTGTTCACCGAGGGCGGAGCTCGCGAGGAGATAAGCGGCACCTGGACCAAGCACGCTCAGAGGGAAGGTTTCTTGCTGGAACTACGCGCCACCTCGCCTCCGGCACCTCGTCTGTTCGGTGGCCGCCCGTCGGTTCTCATCGAGGCTCGCCGGGATGGCCGCTTCCTCCTCCTCCCTCGCGGCGTTACCGGCGAAGGCGCGCTGGTCCTGAGCGAGGCAAGAAGAGACTAGGCTGCAACTACGGAGGTGCCGCACACCTGTCGTAAGGGTAGCATCTGTATTGCGGAGACGGAAGCGTGGTTCGTAGCTGCATGAGATGTGATCGATAAGAAGCGAGATGTGAAATATCCCCGTGGCACGGGCGTCTCGCCCGTGATTGATCATGGGCAAGATGCCCATGCTACGCAGGATGCCCATGGTGCCCGTAGCACGGGCGTCTCGCCCGTGATTGACCATGGGCAAGATGCCCATGCTACGCAAGATGTCCATGGTGCCCGTGGCACGGGCGTCCCGCCCGTGATTGACCATGGGCAAGATGC
>JABRVX010000046.1 GCA_039961735.1 Fimbriimonadia bacterium | reverse complement strand
CCCCACGCTAGGGCAGCCCGTCCCGAATGCCCCCTGGCCTATGATGGGCCACGACGCGCGACATACGGGCAGATCGGTTGCCCAGGCGTCACCGGGCGAGCCGCGGATCAACAACATCTACTTCCCTTGCGAGACGCACCTGCCTTACGATGAAAACGAGAACTGCGAGCTGTTCTCGGGGGTCGCCATCGGCCCCGACGGCAGGCTGTTTTTCGGCACGAATGGTGGCAGGCTCGTCTGTCTCGACAAGGCAACACTGACCAGACTGTGGTCGTATCCTGCGTCGAACCAGCCGCCGCTGCAGGGAGGTGTATGGTGTACTCCTGCCCTTGGTGTTGGATATGGACCGGGCACTGGAGACGGAGCAGGCGAAGGCGATTCTGTTCCGTCACCGCTCTATCGGGTATACGTGACGACCGACGAGGGCTGGCTGCACGCGTTTACCAACTTCGGCCAGCTTGTGTGGAGTCTCCGATTGGGTGACGATGCACAGGGTTCACCGGTGATCGGGGCGGACGGGACCCTCTATGCTACGCACACGGATTTCACCACCCCGAGATCAGCCGCAGTCGTGGCGGTATCGTTCGATGGAGCAATCCGGTGGCGCTATTGGCTCTCACCGGACACCGCCGGGCCGCCAGGTCGCGACGTAATGGTTACCACGGGTGTCGCGCTGGACGACGCGGGTTTCATCTACGTGGGCGATTCCCGAAATCGCCTGTTCAAGCTGTCGCTTGGCGGCCAGCCTGCATGGGTATCGCCGCACTATTACAGGAACACCGACATCGAGTCGTATTGGCACTGGCCCATCTGGTGTGAGCCGGTAGTGGCCGATAGCGGCACGGTCTTCTTGAGCACGTTTCGCGTAAGCACCGGTGGCAACCAACTGCACGCGGTGACAGAAGAAGAGATTCCGCCGCAATCAGGCGACTGGTACCCCGTATCCAAGTGGTATCACCCCGATCATATGGCGCAGCGGTGCATAAGAACCGTACATACTGCTCTTGGTGAAGCTCCGCTGGGCCCAATCGAGGGTGGCCCGTTCTTGGACAAGATGATGAGCGGCCAGGAGGTCGTGAACAACGTCTACTTCGGGACCCAAGAGGTGGCCGGCGGATACCCTCCCAGGTTTGTGAGGGTACACGAGATTAGTCAGGCAGGCTACACATATGGCCGCGCTGAGGAAGTCGCAAACTCATGGTCGAGGTTCGACGCGGTGGGAGCTTGCGCAGCGGAGCCCGGGACCGGGTTAGCGCGAGCGGTGTACATACTCTCCGAGGCACCTGTGTTGTACTCCGCTTCGCCGCAGGGGGCGATGCGCTGGACGCTTACTCCTCCTATGCACCGCACGGAAAGGCCGCAGATGTGCGTCGACTCCAACGGCGACGTGTACGTAGGCGGACATCGCACTCTGACGCGCCACGGGATCCTTTGGCAGTTCCGAGGAGATGAGGTGGCGAAGTGAGTAGGCTTCCGTTTCTCGCAGTCTCAATGCTAAGCGCAGCGAGTGCTCTGGCGCAAGTGGAGTGGAGGCACGAGATGCTCCAGTCCGGCCTGCCGATTCTCGTGCAGGGAGCGGGCTCGCCCAACCCGATGGTGAGTTCCAGGGGTGAATCGGTGTACACCGGAGCATTCACTCCGGGCATGACTCGAGTCTTCGTGAACGGGGTGGATTACAGCTCGCAGCTTCATCCAGAACGGCCCGCTAGGCACTTTGGGATCACAGACGACGGCCGCCCGATTTGGCTCTGCTACTTCGCTACCTACCGAGACTTATATGTAGGTACCGCGAGCATGGGAGCATCCAATGGATATGATGTGGTGGACTACTTGGTCCCTCAGCGCGGCCTTGGTGATCGCTTCACCTACCTGGGGACCAAAGATGGCAGGACGGTTGCCGTCGTCAGCGGAGACGACCTCACGACTCCAGTTCTAGGACCCACGGGCATCGCGTCGTTCGTTGGGGCGCCGACCGCAGGAGGCCTCGTTGCATGGGTCGGCCGAGGCCCAAGCACCGACGGCTACTGGGATGGATTCGTGGACGGAGCGAACCTGACCAAACCCCTTCTGGGCGATGCCCGTGGTGGCAGCGGTCACCGCTACGACAACGGGCGCACTGTGGTTGTCGGCAAGGGGTCGCTGACGAGAGGAAGGACCCACGTGTTCTTAGATGGAGTGGACGTCACCGCGCACTCGTTGGGGTCCGGCGCCGAGGCAATCGCTCGAGAGATCAACTTGCATGGGCAGGTGCTGTGGCTGGGATCGGAGGGCGCAGGCAAGTCCAGCGTGATGTTGGACGAGCGCAACGTCTCCAAACCCATCGTTGGCTACGTTCAGGTGGACGGACTTCACGTGTCTGACAGCGGAGACGTGCTCTGGTCGGCAGCGGTAGAGGCGATGCACAAGCTGTACCTCAATGATCGTGACCTGACAACCGCTGCTATGGGAGGAACGGATGCGCAGTTCGGTGGTATCACCGGGCTGAACGCATCCGGCCACGCTGCGTGGACGGGCTTTGCTCCTTCCATTGGCGGCAGCCAGTGGGTGTTCTACGACGACTTCAATCTATCGCGTGACGCACTGGGCAGCGGTCTCGTCTCCACGGGCGCACTGGCCATCGGCGACGGAGGTCACGTGCTGTGGTGGCACCTGCGTCCGGACCCGGTTTACGAGTGGAGCTATGACATCTGGCTGAGCACGCCGGTGCCGGAGCCTTCGGCGATTGTGGTGCCACTCGGCTTGGCAGCGTTATCGTTCCTGAAGCGCAGGGGCAAGGCATCTGGTTGTGCCGGCTGTTTGCGCGCCGCGTGATGGATGGCAACCAACAGCGTCACTGTGATGGGTACTTAGCCAGGCAAAACGAGCGGGCGAGGACGTTTGGTATAGTGACCTGGGCCTCGTGCCCGAAAGGAAGGTGCGCCATGCAGTGTCGCGTGTTGTTCGCATCTGCGCTCGTACTTCTGCCGCTGTGCACGTTTGCGCAGCCCACAAAGTCCCCTGTGGGCAACGATGTCTATAGGTTCGCGAAGCTCACAGAGCCGAACGAGTCGGCTTGGACGATGCTGATTCCTAAGGGTTGGATTACCGAGGGCGGCATCAAGCGCGTTGAGCCGATCTCCTCGGGCGATGCGGCGAATGCGATTGCGGCCAAGCTGGACTTCACGCTGAAGAACGATGCCAAGGGCGCGAGCCCGTTATGCTGAGCCTGTCGATCCTGGGGTGATTGCTGCCGGCGTCGTATCAGGGCCCCAGAACATGCGGTGTGAGATGTCATGCTTCGACGGGCTCAGCATGACAGGCCTCGCACGCTATCGAATGGAGGTGCAGTTGCCATCTACTTGCGCACGTCACCAAGGTCTGCCCTGACACCTCCACTGCCACCGTCATGCTTCGACGGGCTCGGCATGACGGGCCTCGCACGCTATCGAATGGAGGTGCAGTTGCCATCTACTTGCGCACGTCACCAAGGTCTGCCCTGACACCTCCACTGCCACCGTCATGCGTAGACAGGCTCGGCAGCCCGGAGCGGGCATTCTCGCCATAGAAGGTGTCGCTCCCTACTCCCTTCGTGGATCGAAGAGGTCTATCCTTCCATCGCCGCTCCACACTTGCGAGAAGCGGTACCACTTGGCGTGTCCGTCCACGAAGGTGTAGTTCGTGCCGCCGGTGTGCCATGTCATCGCCAATTCCTTCTCCGGCTCGATGTAGGTGCCACTGTCGTTGGGCCAGTACCACCAAGGCGGGTGAAAGTGGTCCGACGTGCCGTACTCCTTGGTCTCCGCGATGTATATCGTCCCCGCAGGCATGCGGATGGAGCGTAGCGTGTTACGACCGCAGATGCTAGGCAGCTCGTCGCAGAACTGCAGAGGCAGCATCCAGAAGTTCGTGCCGTACGACGTCTTGCGCGTCAACAGGAAGCCTTCGAGGGGCTTGTTCCAGTTGGTGCTAGGATCGCTGGGGCAGCGATACAGGAGTCGCTTGGACTTCACGTAGGGCTCCAGACTGGCAACCCAGATCCACGAGGCGTTGGATCCAGTGTGGCTGTCCAGCGGGAATCGGTCGGTCCAGTCGTTAGCGTACATCCCGACGGCCAAGCCCATCTGTCGCATGTTGCTGGAGCAGGTGGTCTTGTTGGCCTGTTGCCGCACTCGTGTGAAAACCGGGAACAGGATCGCCGCCAGAATGGCGATGATGGCAATCACCACCAGCAATTCGATCAGTGTAAAGCCCTTCTTATCTGACATTTCGTTTCCCCCTATCTCGGTCTTGTCGGCAAGGTTGCGGGACTTCTTGGCCCCCCAACTTGCCGGGTCCTTGCGGAGAGCCGCGACTTACGGCTTGGCCCGCCGCCTCGTGGCAAAGAAGCCCACGCCAGCCAGGACAGCTAGCCAAGTTGCGGGCTCGGGTACGAACTGCAGCTCATAAGTGATCAAGGAGTCGTTCAGCGGGCGTCCGTCGTCGAACGCCACGCCGTTCACGAGGCCAAAACGCAGAAAGCGGAAGCTGTTGTCCGGCGCAGTGAAGGTAACATGGACGTGCCCATTGTCGGGCGCAGAGAGGGAGAGGAGCCCTGGGGTGCCAAGCCCGAAGATCGGGTCTACCTCTCCCTCGACCACTCCGAAGAGGCCTGCCGACACGTCGGTTTGCAGAAAGCCAACGCGGCTGACCATAGGATCTTCGTCGTCATGGTTCAGAACAAAGCCCACGTCCGCGATGAATACGCCGGGCACGACTTCGTCCCACATGACCTCCAGAACGTACGGCGGATCGATGATCTCGTCCGGTTCGATCAGCACCAGGTAGTCCTGGTCGTCAAAGCCGGGAACCAGATCCTCGTCATGACCATGCTGGGCCCAGCCGACACTGCACAGTGCGACAGCGCCAGCGATGATAGTAGCGAATAGCTTGTTCACGTTCATCTCCTTTATGTTGGTATTCACGTCAATGGCCTTGGCCCGATCGGCCGAAGTTGAGAAGCACAATGTTGAGGTCGTCCAGTGCGACCGTGCCGTCTCCGTTCACGTCTCCCGCGTCGTTCGAGGTACCGAAGTGGATCAGCACACTATTCAGATCACCGAGGCCGATCGAGTCATCACCGTCCAGGTCGCCAAGATAGGGAAACTCCCAATCTATAAGGGTGTTCTCGGTCAGTGCAATGCCGGTGAGACGCACGGACAGGTGCTTACTTAGCTTGGCTACCACGTCATAGGTTCCCGACTGCGTGAAGCCCACCATGTACGGGTACACGGCGATACCGGAGCAGACTGGCTGTTCCTGCGATGCCACGATGCTGCCCCCGGTTCGTAGCTCCACGCGAAGCATCAGCTTCCCGAGGTCACCGACAAACTGCGGAGCTGTGCTTACGCTCCCGCGTATCTTGTTCGGCGTGCCCGCAACCATATAGTAGCGGTACACGTTTGGCATGTCGTTCAGCGGGTTGCCTAGGTAGTCCACTGCGTTCACCGCCTTGATGTCCCAGACGTACACCGCAGGCACATCGGGGGCGGTGAACTTGAGGTGGTGGTGTGGCGTTCCTGCATAGGGCAGGTCGAAGTAGTTGTCGCATCCATCGGAGCAGAACAAGTTCCCGACACCGGTCTTGCTGCCGGTCAGGTTCGGGGAGATGTACACCCCGAGGACACGGCACTCTTGCAGCATCGGCTGCGACCAACCATCGGGCGTGAAGAAGTCTAATCCCACATCGGACAGGTACAAACCAGGTGGGTGCGACATCTGCCGAACGGGCTGCACGGCAGGCTGCATGATCTTTGCTGTTCCGGCTTCGAAGCCGAAGAGCGCGTCCAGTTCGTGCTGGGCGGGGACAGCCGCCACGATCAGCGACATTCCCCACAAAGCGAACAGCTTGCTCGCTTTGAGCTGCAATGGGTTCATTGGTTCCCTCCTATGGTCCATACAAGAAGTAGCCGAGTCGCTCGCAGCTATGAAATGTGTTCAGAGACGGACGTGGAATGCGATTCGAACGCTCCCGAATCACTGAGAGCCGAGCGACGAAGGAAGAGTTGGACTAGAGGACGGGTGGTCCGCGCGTGAGGTGAGTGGCTGGGCGTGTGGAGGCGATCCTAAGAGCAGCGGACGCGACCATGGCGGGTGGCGCGTCAGCCAGGTGTAAGGAGAACGTGGCGGTCTCCAGGCCTGACGAGGATGCCAGCGCCCTGCAATGGTCGCACTGCGCGACATCGTGGCAGGGAGCCGCATCGGATGCACAGTCGGAGATTGTCGCCCCCGCGAGATGACCCGAGGGCGTGCAATAGCCAGGGACAGAGAACGCAGCAACGAGGTGGAACGCGTGCGCCCAGGCGCCGAGCAGCAGAACAGCGGCCAGAACCAAGGTTCCGACCCGCCGCCTCCTGTATCCGAGCAGTAGTCCTACGCCATTCATCTGCGCCCGCATCTCGCGCCGTTGAGGCGCCGCGAGAACATCAGTCTATCATTACAGCAGTACTAATGTCAACGTGTTCCGGGTGTTCCGGAGGTATGCCGTTACCGCCGCGCTGGATGGGACGTAGATCTAAGCTGTGGCTGGACGGGGCTGCGCGTCATCCCGCAGCATCTGCTCCAGTTCGTCCGCCTTCGACGTGCAGAAGTCCAGCATGCGGTCCAGGCGCCTGGCAGGCTCCAACTTTCGCCGGCTGCGAACGATAAAGAACGTTGCGGTGCTTATCCCGACGAGCGCCGCGATGAGGAATACGATGTTCGATCGGTTGTTCTCGGATGCCATCAACTCCACCGAATGTCTGAGCGGCTCTAGTCGAGGTCGTACCTCTTGGGCCCCCCGCTTGCATCGCCGCCGATGATGCGCTTCACGAACGTGACCAGTTCCATCGGGTTGAACGGCTTCGTCAGGTACATGTCTGCACCATAGTGATAACCCTCGAACACGTCCTTGTCCTGCGCTTTCGCCGTGAGCATGATTACCGGAAGTTCCTGGAACTCCGGCTCGCGCCGCAAGGTCTTTAGGACCTCGAAACCGTCCATATACGGCATCATGACGTCCAGCACGACGAGGTCCGGATGAACCGATTTGATCTTCTCCAGACCCTCTTTACCGTCGTACGCGGTGACGACCTCCCACCCCTGGCGCTCCAGATTCACCTGGATGAGACGCACAATGTGCCGCTCATCGTCGCAAACCAGAATCTTTAGCGCCATACGGACGACCTCCGAGGTGGATACACGATGCCGGAATCCTACCCGTAGGGCTCAGACGCTGTCAATGAAGCCCAGGTTCCTCCGAACCGGCTCAGGTCACGCGCTGAACCGCCCGTAGCATTGTCGGGTCTATCGGCTCTGTGATGAAGGCATCACCAGCGCTCGGCGAGCGCAGCCGCGGCATCCTCCACGCCCTGGGCAGCGTTCTGCGGCTGCCTGGTCTCCAGTGGGTCGGCGGTAAGCAGGTCCTTAAGAGGCTCCCACCCGGGGCCGAGCACGCCGCAAACGGCGTACAGCCGGACACCCGCACGACGGGCTCGCTTCAATACCTCACCCACGACCTTGCCCTGCGCCGTTTGGTCGTCCAGCTTCCCTTCTCCTGTGATCACCAGGTCGCATTCAGCCAGCCTCTCGTCAAACCGAAGCCGTTCGAGCACCAGCTCCGAGCCCGCAAGTAGCTTGGCACCCGCAAACGCCGCTAGGCCGAACGCTAACCCTCCAGCGGCCCCAGCCCTCGGGGTGTCTGGAGAGAAATCAGCCAGTGAAGCCAGCCGCGCCAAGCCTGCCTCCAGTAGTTCGGACTGCTCCGGGGTCCGAACGCCCTTTTGTGGCCCGTACACGGCGGTACAGCCGCTTGGGCCAAGCAGAGGATTCTCCACGTCGCAAGCGCACACGATCTCGGGCCAGTCCACGCGCTTCGGTGGCACCACCCGAGCCAGACGCCCCAGAGACCGGCCACCCGGCCCGAGCTCAGTCCCGGCATCATCCAGAAGGAGGAAGCCCAGCCCCTGCAATGCCCCGGCTCCCCCATCGTTGGTCGCCGAGCCACCGAGCCCAACCAAGGCCCGTGAAGCGCCCACCGCGCGGGCCTCGCGCAGCAGCTCCCCGACACCGCGGGAAGTGGCGCGCATGGGGTCCAAAGAGCCTGCCGGCACCAGCGTGACCCCACAGCAGCGGGCGCTCTCGATAATGGCGGTGCCGTCGCTATGAAGGGCAAAGGGGGCTGAGATCTGCTCTCCGAGAGGCCCTGTCACTTCGTTCCAGTGCAGAGTGGCCTCCGCAGAGAGGCACTCCAGGAAGCCGTCGCCCCCATCGGCAACGGGCAGGAGAACGATGTGAGCATGGGGTCTTGTGCGGCGAATACCGGACGCGATTGCCTCGGCCGCCTGGCGAGGGGAAAGCGTGCCCTTAAACGCAGTGGGGGCAACCAGTACTCGGAGGGACTGCACGACGGAGCCGCCCGAATCAGGCGTCGTCTTCGAGGTCCGAGCGGTCGGTCATCTCCAGCACCGACTCGGCCATGTACATCGCCGCGTTGTATCGAACGGCAACGGCTATGGCATCGCTCGGGCGCGAATCGATCTCCACGATCTCATCTCCCTTGCGTAGGTAGAGCTTCGCGTAGAAGACCTCTTGCCACAGGTCGTCTATCACAATCTTGTCCACCGTGTAGCCGAGCCGGTCAATGATGTTGCGGATAAGGTCGTGGGTGAAGGGCCGGTCCGGGTAGTCGTTCTCCTTGGCCATCTGGATGGAAAGCCACTCGAACGCGCCGATGATCATGCGGACGGTACGACCCTTGTCGTCCGAGAGCACGATGACCCGCTGCGGCGTCTGAGCGGGGTTCTCGAAATCGTAGAAGCCCTCGATCTCGACGCGAACTTCCCTATCGCTCTCCCTACCGAGGCGCTCGTGCCCCGTGGGGAAGAACGGCGGGGGCTTGCTCATATCGTCTTCGTGCATCGGATCGATGTCGTCTGGCATGGTGTGGACTACCGGGCCTATTGCAACTTGCTCGTCTTTTCTACCACATCGGCGAGGAATTCTTCGTTCGACTTGGTCCGCGCCAACAGCTTGATGAACATTTGGGTCGCTTCGATGGAATCCTGCTGGTTGGCGAGCAGTTTCCTTAGCTGCCACACGCTCTTCAGCTTCTCGGGCTTGATCAGCAGCTCTTCGTGCCGAGTGGAGGACCGCCGCACGTCAATCGCGGGCCAGATGCGGCGCTCGGCAAGCTCGCGGTCCAGCACCAGCTCCATGTTGCCCGTACCCTTGAACTCCTCGAAGATCGCGTCGTCCATGCGGCTACCAGTGTCCACCAAAACGGTGGCGATGACCGTCATGCTGCCCCCCTCTTCGATGTTGCGCGCAGCACCGAAGAAGCGGCGGGGACGATATAGTGCACTCGGATCGAGACCGCCGGAGAGCGTGCGGCCGCTGGCAGTGATCGTCAGGTTGCTCGCTCGGCTGAGGCGCGTGAGACTGTCGAGGAGGATCACGACGTCCCGGCCGGCCTCGACGAGTCGCTTCGCCTGCTCCAAAGTAAGGTCCGCCACTCGCATGTGGTTCTCGGCAGGCTCGTCGAAGGTGGACGAGATGACCTGGCCACGAACAGAACGGCGCATGTCGGTGACCTCTTCCGGGCGCTCGTCCACCAACAGCACCATCAGGAACACCTCGGGGTTGTTGATGGCGATACTGTTGGCAATGGCCTTCAGCAGCATGGTTTTGCCGGCCTTGGGCGGAGCAACGATCAGGCCTCGCTGCCCCTTGCCGATGGGCGAGATGAGGTCAATGATCCGGGCGGACATCTGGTCAGTCCCGATCTCCATCACCATCTGTTCGTTGGGATAGACCGGCGTGAGGTCTTCGAAGTCGCGCCGCTGGCGCTGCGACTCGATGTCCAGACCGTTGACGGACTCCACCCTTAGCAAGCCGAAGTACTTCTCGCCGTCCTTGGGTGGCCGGACCTGGCCGAACACGGTATCTCCCGTGCGAAGCCCGAACCGCTTGATTTGCGACTGCGATACGTAAACATCGTTCGGCGAGTTGGCAAAGTTGCTGCGCCGCAAGAAGCCGAAGCCGTCCGGAAGAAGCTCCAGAATGCCCTCGGCATAGGCGGTGCCGTGCTCACGGTTCAGCTCGATGAGGAGCTTGTGGATGAGGTCCGCGCGACCGCGGAAGTCGAGGTCTAGCTCCAGGGATCGAGCCTGCTCCAGCAGCTCTTCGTCGCTCTTCTCGCTCAGGGTTCGGAAGTTGATGCTGGGCGCGTTCTCGAGGTCGGAGGACATCTGGAGATGTGGGTCCTGCATTCGCGGTCGCCGACCGCCCGATCCATCACGTCGTCGATTCATGGTGGGGATAGGTTTTACTCCTGGTGTGCCGACATCGCGGCATCGAGATAGTGACGGGGCTGTGCTCGCCAAAGCCACTGAAACCCGATCCAGCGGGTAGGCAAGAACGAAACTGGAGAGCGACAGCCGAAGGAGATTTGCTTCCGTGGCTACTATAGCACAATATTCGGCGGTTGTCTACTCCCTACCGCACATTCGCCCGCCGGGCCTCGGAACCCGGGACGGAGGCGCAACGATACCGCTAAATCGAGGTCCGCGGAGCACCAGGCCCAAGAACCCCGGGGCCAAGGAACTCTCGCCGTCACGTCGCCGCGTGGGTTTTTTAGGCTTGTAGAGGTCGCGACCGAAGGACTTGCCTGGGCTCGCAAGGATTGACGTTGCGCAGACTCTGCGACATTCGTTGTGCGATTCTTTGGCGAGTGTCTTGACAACGCGGACA